>JAFWDF010000018.1 GCA_017534025.1 Bacillota bacterium | reverse complement strand
TGATAAGCACCTTATGTATATCGGTTCTCTTTGGCATACTTGTACCTCCTGACTTACTAATGCTCTTTTTACCACCCTATATTATAGTATATTGACCGGCAAAGGGAAAAAGGTTTTTGCCGGAATCGAACTAAAATACATTTTCATGAAGATACGATCACTGTAAAAACGGGTTTCGCGGACAGACAGTATTTGGAAGTGGAAAAGTTATTGACAAGGGTTTATAATATATTATATATGGGCAGGAATAACCCGGCTGCCATTCTGCGGGAGCCGGAGCATTTCCATTAATATGACGGAAATCTGCCCCTGCTAAAACGGATCCTATTATAGCGTGAGTTTATACATGGAGGATGATATTATGAACCAGGAACAGCTGAAACAGATGCAGAGCGGAGAAGGTTTTATCGCAGCGCTGGACCAGAGCGGCGGCAGTACGCCGAAGGCCCTGCTCCGGTACGGACTGGACGAATCCAATTATAAGAATGACGATGAAATGTTCGATCTCGTGCACGCCATGAGAACGAGAATTATCAAGAGCCCGTCTTTCACCAACAATACTATTATCGCGGCGATCCTGTTTGAAAATACCATGGACCGCAAGATCGATGACAAGTTTACGGCGGACTATCTCTGGGAAGAAAAGCACATTGTGCCGATCCTGAAGGTGGACAAGGGCCTGGCGCCGCTGGAAGACGGTGTTCAGCTGATGAAGCCGATCCCGGGCCTGGATGAAACGCTCGCCCGCGCCAGAGATGAACGCAATATCTTCGGAACGAAGATGAGAAGTGTCATTAAGGAAGCCAACGCGGAAGGCATTAAGAAGATCGTGGATCAGCAGTTTGAGATCGGTATGCAGATCGCGGCAGCGGATCTGGTTCCGATTCTGGAACCGGAAGTGGATATCAACTGCCCGGACAAGGAGCAGGCGGAAGCCATCCTGCACGATGAATTGATGAGCCATCTGGCGGCCATTCCGGAAGACACGAAGCTGATCTTCAAGCTGACCATTCCGTCCGTGGACAATCTTTATGCCGATGTGATCGCGGATCCGAGAGTGGTACGCTGCGTTGCGCTGAGCGGCGGTTATACCAGAGAAGAATCCAACGAAAAGCTGGCCCGGAACAAGGGACTGATCGCCAGCTTCTCCAGAGCTCTGGTGGAAGGCCTCAACGCGCAGCAGACCGACGAGGAATTCGATGCGCTGCTTCTGGAATCTGCAGAATCCGTCAAGGCCGCTTCCATGGCTTAGTGCCGCAGCCTGAAGGGAAAGTGAAAGCGGGGCGGATCCACACGGCCGTTCCGGCGGATTCTTTGCGTAATACAGCATTTCCTTAAGTATTACTTACAGTACAGGACTTTGATATGAGTGATTTTCATTTTCGGGAAGATCTGAAATATCAGGCGAAAAACGGTGTCAGAAAAGTTCGGGCACCGTTTTTTCGGCTTGTCTTCAGCCGGACATTTCTTGCAGGCGTGCTGTTTATTCTGCAGCTGGCACTGATTTATTATCTGACGTTCCGGCTGGGAAAGACCTATACGTTCATTGCGGAAGCCCAGGTGCTTCTGAGCGGGATCATTATCATTTTCATTATCAACAGCCGGTCCGAGCCTTCGTACAAGCTCAGCTGGTCGCTGGTGGTGGCGGTCTTTCCGCTTATGGGGGCGTTCATGTATGCCTGGGCGCATTTCAATCTTTCCGAACACCGCAGCTTCCGGCGCATCAACCGGAATATCCGTATGTCCCGGGAGTATGCCGCCACATCGGAGCCGATCCGGACCATGATCCGTGCGGAGAGCCGGGAGTTCCGAAAACTGGCGTATTATGTGGAGCACAGCGGGGGATTTCCGGCCTACACCAATACAGAAGTGAAGTATTATTCCATGGGGGAATATACTTTTAATGACATTCTGGATGCGCTGGAACAGGCGGAGGAATTCATTTTCATGGAGTTCTTCATCATCCAGCCGGGGGTGTTCTGGGACAATATCCTGGATATTCTGGAACGAAAAGTGGATGAGGGCGTGGAAGTGCGCGTCATGTATGACGGGGTCGGCTGCCTGTCGACACTGCCTTACAAATATAACAGGATTCTGGAACAGAAAGGGATCATGAGTCATGCGTTTTCGCCGATCACGCCATTTTTTTCGACGCATTACAATAACCGGGACCACCGGAAAATCATCATTGTGGACGGCAGCATCGCGTTCAGCGGCGGGTTCAATCTGGCGGATGAATACCTGAATATCTATGAGCGGTTCGGCAAATGGAAGGACAACGGATTCCGTCTGCGGGGCGATGCCGTGCGCAACTATACACTGATGTTTCTGCAGATGTGGAATGCGGAACGGGATCTGGATTCCAACTCCGGATACCGGATGTATCTGGAAACCGAACGGATCCGGAAACCGGATCCGGACCGGGACGGACTGGTCATTCCGTACGGCGACGGGCCGAATAACCGGGATAATGTGGCGAAGAACGTGTATATTGCTCTGATTTCCGGAGCAAAACGGCATGTGGATATCATGACGCCGTATCTGATTCCGGACAACGATACGCTGCACGCGCTGAAATACGCGGTGAAGAGCGGAACCGATGTAAGCATCATCATCCCGCATATTCCGGATAAGAAGATCGTTTATCTCATGTCGAAATCCTATGTCCGGGAGCTGGTGGAGTCCGGAGTCCGGATTTATGAATACATGCCGGGCTTTGTGCATACCAAGATGGTGGTTGCCGATGATCTGATCGCCGCCACCGGGACGGTCAACATGGACTTCCGGAGCATGTATCTGCACTACGAGTGCGGCAGTATAATTTATAATAATGATGCGGTAAATGATATAGAGGCGGATTTTACGGAGACCCTGGCTGAGTGCCGGGAAATTACGCCGGCCGAGGTACGGGACTGGAATCCGTTTTACCGCCTGCTGGCAGGGATTTTCCGCGTCTTTTCGCCATTGGTTTAGGCGGAAGGCGGAGACGCGAGCTGAAGGCTTTGGAACCGAAAATGCGGAGCCGGAAACCGGATCCTGCAAAATGAAAATCTGAGAATGAGCGCAAAAAAGAACGGCGCCCGCAGTTGCCTGCGGGCGCTGTTTTAATTGTACGGATTATTTTGCGCAGAGGCGCTTCTGCAGCAGGTGCTGCGGGCACGGCGCGGTGCCTGTGCGAACCGGGTGTCAGTCATTCACCAGGCCGTCTTCCGGATTGTCATTGTAATCCCGGCCACCGCCGCCGGAGTTATTACCGCCGCCGGAGTTGTTGCCACCGCCGGAGTTGTTGCCACCGCCGCCGGAATTATTTCCTCCTCCGCCGGAATTGTTGCCGCCGCCGGAATTATTACCGCCATTATTGTTTCCGTTGTTATTGTTATTGTTTCCGCCGTTATCTGCCTCCGCATTACCGTTTTCATCGGTTTCGTTCTCTTCGGCGTTTTCCTCCGCCCTTGCCGAATCTTCATCTTCGGTGGAATCGCTCGAGTCAAAATCCGCCTCCTGGCCCTTCCGTGAAGTACCGTCCACGTAGTATTCACCGCCTTTGCGGTATACGTTGTCCGGCATATCAAAGAAGGATTCGCGGGAGAACCCGGCCGTCAGTTGACGCATGATCCTGGACCACAGGGAAGCCGCTGCGCCGGATCCGCTGGAGAGCTCGATGTTTACGTCGTTGCCGATCCATACGGACGCCGCGTACTGCGGGGTGAAGCCCACGAACCAGGCGTCGTAGTTATCGGTGGTGGTACCGGTCCTGCCGCCTACCGGCTGATTGCCAATGGAAGCTCTGCCGGCGATACCGTTGGTGACGGTAGACTGCAGGATGCTGGTCATGATCCAGGCGATGCCTTCATCATAGACCTGCTCCGTACGGGATGTCTTGCTGGAATCCAGGATGACATTGCCCTGATTATCTTCCACGATCGTGTAGGTCGTCGGTTCGATGTACAGACCGCCGTTCGGGAATGTACCGTAGGCGGAGGCCATCTGAATCGGCGAGATGCCGTTGGTCATACCGCCCAGGCCGAGGGCCGCTGCATTAATATCGTTGGTAGCGCCTTCCTCCACAATCGAAGTGATGCCGTTTTTCTTCAGGTATTCCACGGAGTAGTCCAGGCCGATGTCCTTGACGACACGGACCGCGGTGGTGTTAATGGACTGCTCGACGCATGTACGCAGGGTTACATAGCCGCGGTATCCATGATACCAGTTGGTCGGCCAGACTCTGCCGTTTTCGTGCATTTCCTCGTCCTTGATCGTTGTGCCGGCTGTGTAACCGGTGCCCAGATCCAGGCCGGACTGGAGCGCCGGGCCGTATACGGCGATCGGCTTGATGGAGGAACCCGGCTGACGGGTGGTGTTGGCACGGTTGTAAATCATCCGGCCGGAAGCCCTGCGGCCGCCAACCATGACTTTGATCTGGCCGGTGTGGTAGTCCGTTACTACCATGGCGCCCTGCGGCTGGATGGTAGACTGACGGAGCGTGATATTCCCCGGCGTAATCGTAATGGTATCGTTGTCGCCGAACTGGAAATAGTCCGGATGCTGTGCGATGAATTCTCCGGAAATGATCGCGTCGCCGTCCTCATCCACCGAGAGATAGTCGTCCGGAAGATTGTTGAGATATCCGCCGCGAACCGTGTAGAACTCACCGTCATCCCGGTAGTACATATCCTTGAATTCAATCTGCGGAATCTTCCTGTCTTCGGTTTCCGTAATATATATATTGAGGCGGTGACCGTGGAGAAGGATCAGGTCGCCGTTGTCACCCAGGGAGTATTCGTCGTTGTCCAGGGTGAAGGATTCATCATCATTCAAATAGGTATCCCGGGAATACAGCATAATATTGCCGTTGGAATTCAGGATATTGCCCCTGCGGTCCCGGGTAATGCCGGTGACACTCGGGAAGTTGGAGCTCCGTTCGAATTCGGCTTCCGCGGTTTCCTGGAGGTTGACGTCCAGCGTAGTGAAGATGCGCAGGCCGCCGGTATAGATCATGTCCTCGGCGTCGTTGTCTGTGAGGTCATATTCCTTCATCAGGTCTTCCTTGACTTCCTGGATGCAGTAATCCGTGAAGTAGGAAGCCACCGTCAGGTAGTTTGTATCCTGTGGAAACAATTCCACGCGGATATCCTCGTCCATGGCGGCATACCATTCGCCGTAGTCGATCAGCCCCTGGTCGTACATCATCTGGATGACCATATGCTGCCGGTCGATATACCCGTCATTGTACACGATCGCGTAGGTGCCGTCCGAGGTGTAGGCGATGACATCATCCTCTTCTTCCGAGACGTCCTCCACTACGTATTTTTTCATCGGTGCATAGGTGTTCGGGCTCTTCGGGATCGCTGCCAGCACAGCCGCCTGGGCGACAGAGAGATCCGAGACATCCACTCCGAAGTAGGCCTGGGCCGCGGCCTGCACGCCGCTGGAGTTGTATCCCAGGAAAATGGTGTTCAGGTACGCGGTCAGGATGTCTTCCTTGGATAGTTCTTTTTCCAGAATCACCGTATAGTAGGCTTCCTGTATCTTACGCGTCATCGTTCGCTCTTTGCTGAGATAGAGGTTTCGCGCCAGCTGCTGGGTAATGGTACTGGTACCGCCGATCTGGCCGCCTCCGAAAACCTTCTCCTTGATGGCGCCGAAAATACGAATGATATTGAAGCCGTTGTGCCGGTAGAAGGTTTTGTCCTCAATGGCGATAAAAGCGTTCTTTACATGATCCGGAATCTGATCGTAGGTGACGATGGTCCGGGATTCCGCGGTGGAAACCGGTTCCAGTTCATTTCCTTCGTCGTCAAACAGGATGGAAGTGGTATCCAGCTGTTCATAAATGGAGGACGGATCAATCTCTTCCGCGGTCATCACTGCATAGGTGACGAAGATGCCGCCGGCGATAACCGTGATGACGATGGCTGCAAGAATCAGCAGAAGGATTCCGGAAAGCGCCCGGCGTCCCGGACTGCGCCTGCCGTTCTTCTTCCTTTGTTTCTTTGTTTGTTTCGAAGATTTTTTCGGTTCCGCGGCAGCCTTCTGTGCCTGTACTTCCTTTTGGGTGCGTTTTTTCCGGCGCCGGTTGATGCGGCGCTGCTGGCGGTCGCTGTAGGAAGCAGGAGCTCTGCCTTCCGCTCCGGTGTTAATGTCTTTATTTTCGTTTGCCATGTTTATTCACTTCCATATTAATAATAATGATTAATAATAATAATGATTGCGATTCAGTTACCCGGGTCATAAACCGGTCCCGGTCCGGAGCTTCGCACGGAATGTGCGGCTTCCGTATTTTTATATACCAATTCCGCAGGGAGCGGAACCGGTGAAAAAGCATAAAAATTCCCAATTATTATATCATAGGAAAAGTTGACAGGCAAACCGTTGTTCCATATAATAGGAAAACCGATAGCAGAAAAACAGGCTGACCGGAACCGTTTTTTCAGATTCGGCAGCCGAAGTCGGAAAAAGAAAAAAGAGGATGACAAATTCTGGAAGATATGTCATAATGAGACATGAGGAGGAGACCATGGACGACGGACATCCACGATCACAGGAAATAGTACTGAAGATACCTGTCCGGGGGGAAAATCTCAGGGAAGAACTGTCTTTCTATGAGAAGCTGACAGAGGTATTCCGGGAATTTGAAAGGGACACAGAGGATCTGGAGTTCATTATCAGCAATTTAAAAGAACAGATCGACGACTTCAGCGAATCACCGGTCATTATACCGGATGAGGAAGGGATCATCGAAGCCATTTCGAAACATCCGTATTTTAAGAATCCGTGCGATTATCCGATCCGGCTGATCACGATCCTGAAGTATCTGAAGCAGAAGGGCTTCAATACCAATTACGCGGATATCGATCTGTATATTGACCGCCTGCTGCAGAACATGCCTTCTGTAAAGAAGGTGGGCAGGGGTCTGTATATGAAAAAGGAAATATAATATAAAATGTAATTGATCCGTCCTGGTCAGCAGATATTTGCTCAGAAGACCACTGGTGATCATGGCAGCAGCCTTTGCCGCAGGCATTGCCCTGTTCCGTCTGGGAACGAACCCCATGGGTTCCGTGTTCCTGGCGGGAACAGGGGGCGTTCTCGGCGCAGGGCTGCTTTTTTTATGCCTGCGCGCCCTGCACAGCAGTGCCGGGGTGGAAGAAAACAGGCGGTTTACAGCTGAAATGCGCCGCGTTCTGGCCCTGGTGCTGCTGTTTTCCGTCGCCGGCATGCTGCGGGCCGCTGTGAGTTTCAGTACGGTGTCGCGCTTTGAGGGGCAGCCCGGAAAACAGGCAGAGGCGGCAGGATGCATTCTGAAGGCGGAAATGAAGGATGAAGAAACTGTATCTGCCATCGTTCTGCTGTTTCCGGAAAAGGCGGAGGAAGGCAGCGGGAGAAAGCGGTTGCAAAACCGGGAGAGGATTCTGGTGACGATCAATCATTGCCCGGATGCCGCTTCTCTGACCGGCCTGGAAGCGGTGCTGCACGGGACTGTGAAGAAACCGTCCGGCGCGGCAAATCCGGGGACTTTTGATTACGAACTGTACTTGCGTTCCCGGAAGATTCTCTATACGATGAAGACCGACTTTGAACAGATCGAATGGACCGGGGAACGAAACGGGTTTTATGCTGTGCTGCGGCAGATCGGGAGATGGAAAGCGGCGTACGGGGATGTGCTGACGCGCCGGCTCGGCAGTAAGGAAGCCGGTATGCTGAGAGGCATTCTGTTCGGCGAAGACCAGTTTATGGAGGAAGAGGTCCGGGAGTCGTTCGGGGAAAACGGCATCGGTCATCTGCTGGCGGCCTCCGGACTCCATACAGGCTTTGTATACGGACTCATGTTTGCACTCTGCGGGAGGCCGCGGACGCTGAAGGGACATCTGCCGGTTCTGGGCGTACTGGCCGTATATGCCGCTCTGGCGGATTTTTCTCCTTCTGTGATGCGGGCCATGCTGATGATTCTGGTATCCGTGTTCGGCAGGATCCGGTTTTTCCGGACGGATTTCCTGACCAACGTCGCGTTTTGCGGCAGCCTTCTTTTGTGGTATGAACCGGCGGCATTGTTTTCTTCCGGCTTTCAGCTGTCTTTTACAGCCGTTCTCTCCCTGGCGGTGCTTCTGCCTGTGCCGGAACAGCTGTTCCGGGAGGATGCGGACGAAGAGATGGAGGACGGAGAGAGCCGGCTGGATAAACTGTATAAAAAAGCCGGTACGGCACTGGCCGGTATGGCAGCGATACAGGCCGGCATGGTACCGGTCATTTTAAAACACTTCCATTATATATCGGTGGCCGGGCTCGCCCTGAATATGCCGGCAATTGCTCTGGCAGGATGGATTGTGCCGGCAGGCGCGGTGCTGATGCCGCTGAGTCTGGCGGGAGAACAATGGCCTGTGCCGGCGGCGGATGCTTTACTGAATGCGGCGTTCCATCTGGAAGCGATCCCGCTTCGGGTTCTTCTCTGGATGAACGGACGGGCAGCGGCAGGCGGGCATTCCTGCATTTATCTGGCTTCTCCGCGGGCAGCCGTATTTTTGCTGTATTATGGTTTTCTTCTGTTTTTTTTCACGGAAAGCGGTATGCGCTTCCGCAGGTACTGCTCTGCCCGCTGCCGGCGCGCCTTTGCGCTGGCTGCAGCTGCATGGATCCTGTTCGGCTGCGGGCTGGGATGCCTTATAGATGGAACCGCCCGGGGAGCGGATCTGGTTTATGTGGACGTCGGGCAGGGCAGCTGCGCGCATATGCGGACCCGGACGAGCGACATCCTGTTTGACAGCGGCGGCAGCGAATTCCGGGATGTGGGGAAAGACATTCTCATGCCGTATTTTCTCGGCAATGGCGTGAGGGATATCGACCTGGCGGTGATCAGTCACCTCCATACGGATCATTACAAAGGGCTTTGTTCTCTGAAACAGTATGTGCCGGTGCGCCGCCTGGCTCTGTCGGAAGCCTATTACTCCATGGCAGACCGGGTGGAGGAGGATACCGGGGTGCCGAAGGAGCGCATGCTGTTTCTGAAACAGGGAGACCGGTTTTCCTTCGGCGGAGCGGCGTTTACCGTTCTGGCGCCGGAACACAGGAGTGAACAGGAATTTGCCCGCCTGCTTCAGGAGGATGAGGATGAGAATAATTACAGCCTGGTGATTCGGGCAGAATATAAAGGGAAGACGGCGATGTTTACCGGAGATATCAGCAGTGAACTGGAAATGGAACTGCTGCAGTCCTTCGGCAGTGCACTGCACTGTGATATTCTCACGGTGGCGCACCACGGAAGCCGCTATTCCTCCTGCAGTCCGTTTCTTGACGCAGTTTCCCCTTCCGTTTGTGTCATTCAGGTGGGGGCGGGGAATCTGTACGGACATCCGTCGCCGGAAACGCTGGAGCGGATTGAAGAGGCGGGTGCAGCTATTTTTCGGAACGACCTGCAGGGGGCGGTAATGCTGCGCTTCGGAACCGGCATACGCGCAGATACCATGCATTCCTGATTGGTCAGGCGCCAGTACCTTTTACCAGCTTGTGGCAAGTATGTTCTGTATATGATATAATCAAATATCGATATGCCATGAATGCGTTTGCTGATAATAGAAAAAAGATCCGCAGGGATGGAGGAACCGCTGATGAAAAACTGGAGAGATAATTTCGCCGCGAAACTCTGCAGCGCAGATGATGCTGTCAGGAAAATCAGGAACGGTCAGAGAGTACTCGTCGGAGGCGTGGGCATCCGGCCGGAGGAACTGGTGCGGGCGATGATCCGCAATGCTTCTTCTTTCCGGGATGTCCGCATTATGCACGGGCTCAGTTCGGGCGGAGAGGACTACTGCCTGCCGCAGTACCGGGAAAACTTTCTTCACGAGTCCCTGTTTGCATCGAAAACCACCAGAAAATATATAGAAGACGGGTCGGCGAAATTCTACCCGAATTATTTTTATGAACTTCCGCATTTTTTTGAGCGGGGAATTATCCCGGTGGATGTGTTCATTTTCCAGGCGACGCCGCCAAACCGGTACGGCTACTGCAGTACCGGCACCAATGCGGACTTCGTGCTGGAAGGGGTAGCGGCTGCCGATCTGGTCATCATGCAGATCAATGACCAGATTCCGTGGTGCAGCGCCAACGAATGCCTGGTGCATGTCAATGCTGTTGATCACATCGTGTACTACAGCGAAGCGCTGCCGACCATTCCGGTTCCGGAACCTAACGAGGAGGAGAAAATCATCGGTGAGTACTGCGCATCTCTGATTCATGACAGGGATACGATCCAGGCCGGGATTGGCCGGATCCCGAACGCAGTATGCCAGGCGCTGGAAAATAAAAAAGATCTGGGCGTGCATTCGGAAATGATTTCAGACGGCCTCATGGACCTCTGGAAGAAGGGCGTCATTACCAACCGGTATAAATCTTTTGACCCGAATGTCATGGTGGCATCCTTCGCCTACGGCACAAAGGATCTGTATCGCTTTATCGATCACAATCCTGCCGTGCAGCTGCGCGCGGTGCGCTACACCAATGAACCGACCCGGATTGCCAAATGTGCAAACCTGTGCTGTATCATGACCTGCATCGAAACGGATCTGATGGGGCAGATTGTATCGGGTACATCCGGTCTGCGGCAGATCAGCGGCGCAGGAGGACAGCTGGATTTCATGCGGGGCGCCGGGTTTGCCTATGACGGCAACGGCAGGGCCATTATGGCACTGACCTCGACCCATGTGAAAAACGGGAAACGGGTGTCGAGGATCAAACCGTTTATAGAAGACGGTTCCGCAGTGACCGTAACCAGGCAGGACGCGGATTATTTCGTAACCGAGTACGGCATCGCCCGGGTCATGGGGAAAACACTGAAAGACCGGGCGCGGGAGATGATCAACATCGCGCATCCGGATTTCCGTCCGGAACTGATTGAGACGTACGAACGCCGGTTTAAACAGAAATTCTGAGCCGGCAGCGAAGAAGTGAGTACAGATTTGATATGAGTGCAAATAATTACAGAAAAAGCAGCAGCCAGTCGGATTTTCAGCTGGTTCAGGAGGAACTGAAGAAAGGAACCCTCCCGAATGTCATTCTTCTGTACGGAACGGAAGAGTATCTGATGCGCTGGGTAACGGAGCAGATCGCGGACCGGTATGTACAGGAAGCGGTTCGCATGCTGGACTTTACGGAAATCGAAGGATACCGGCTGAGTTCGGCGGCCGGAATCATGGAAGCCTGTGAGATGCTGCCGATGATGTCCGAGAAGCGGGTGGTACGGGTCACGGATCTGAATCCGAAATGCGATGATCTGGACCTCCTCAGTGACTTTCTTTCCCGGGTACCGGACACAACGATTCTGATCTTTTCGCAGGAAGAAAAAGGCCGGCTGGGAAAGGGCTTCGGCCAGGCACTGGCAAAGGCCGGAAAAGCGTATGATATTTCCAGGGTTGACCGGCGGACACTGGGCGGTTTTATCCGGAAATACCTGAAACAGGAAGGGGTGGCCTTCGAACCGGATGCAGTGGACACACTGATCGAGGTTTCCGGCTATTATGATAAGGATTCCGGAAGAACCCTGTCGAATATCCGTGCGGACGTAGCCAAAGTCGCGGCGCACAGCAGCGGTACGGTTACGGCAGAGGACGTCAGCGAAGCCGTGATGCCGAACGAGGAACGCGATGTTTTCGCGTTCACCGACGCGCTGACGGCGGGAGATAAGGCAAGGGCCATGCGGATGCTGAAGGTGCTGCTTTCTTACGGGGGCAGTGAATTCAACATTCTGGGGATGATCTGCTCACAGTTTGAGATTATGATGCTGATCCGGGAAACGGCGGAGCTTGGAAGGCCGATATCCGTTCTGACAAAACAGCTGAAATTCAATGAATACCGTGTGCGCCTGCTTTCGCGGCCGGCGGCCAGGTATTCCTCGGATCAGCTTAAGGAAATATCGTAGAAAAGCATACGAAGTGGACCGGAATATCAAGACCGGCGTCATGGAAGCGCCGCTGGCGCTGGAACTCTTTGTGGCCGGTGTCTGAACAGATGGAGGAAGCCATGCAGGACTGGAAAGACTATTACAACAGTAGAAAATGCTCTGCCGATCAGGCGGTGCGGGAGATCGTCCGCTCCGGCGATCATATCGTGTTCGGACATAATGCCTGCGAACCGCAGGCGCTCATTGACGCACTGATCCGCAATTACGAAGCGTTTACGGATATTACTATCCATCACATGCAGTCGATGGGGGCAGGGGAATATACCAAACCGGAATATAAGGATCATTTTCATTTCGACGGATGGTTTCTGAGTCCGGGAACCCGCAGCTGCGTAGCCGAGGGATACGGCGATACGACGCCGAATCATTATTATCAGACCGATCAGTTTTTTGAGAAGGGCATCTATAAATGTGACGTTGCCATCATTAATATGTCGCCGCCTGATTCCAGAGGCTATATGAGCATCGGTGTTTCGGTGGACTATACTATGGCAGCAGTGAAGCACGCGGACCGGATCATTGCGCAGATCAACCGGAACGTGCCGGTGACGCATGGCGATACTGCCGTGCATGTCAGCCAGGTGGACCGGTTTGTGGAAGCGGATGAACCCCTGAAGGAATTCCGGCTGCCGCCTCTGTCCGACAAGGAAAAGCAGATCGGCGAGTACTGCGCATCGCTCATTCCTGACCGGGCAACGATCTCGCTGGGCGTAGGCTCGATTCCGGCAGCGGTGTCCTATTCTTTACATAAGAAAAAGGACCTGGGCGTGTTTACGGATATGTTTTCGGACGCCGTCATGGATTTGTTCAATGAAGGGATTATTACCAATAAATACTGCACGACGGATCCGGATGTCATGACGACCTCGTTTGTGGTGGGGTCGAAGGATTTATATGATTTCTGTGACCGGAATCCGAAGATCAATTTCCGTTCTGCAACATACTGCAATCATCCGCTGATGATCGCCCGGCAGTCCAATGTCTGCATAGTCAATTCCGCGGTCAGTATCGATCTGATGGGGCAGATTGTTTCTGCCAGCATCGGAGAATACCAGTTCAGCGGCGTGGGCGGGCAGCCTTCCCTGAATCTTGGCGCGGCTCTTTCCAGAGACGGAAAAGGGCGCAGTATCATCGCCATGACATCCAGCGTCATGGATTTTTCCGGGAAACTGGTATCCAAGATTACACCGTTTATTACCAGAGGCTCGGAAGTAACGCTGACCAGAGAGGACACGGAGTATGTCGTCACGGAAAACGGCATTGCCTGCCTGAAAGGCAAGAGCCTGGAAGACCAGTCCCGGGATCTGATCCGCATTGCGGATCCTCAGTTCCACGATGAACTGAAGGAGGAATTTGAGCGCCGTTACGGACATTCGTATTAATAATGGGCAGCTTTTTTTCGAAAGCATTAATGAATTGTTACAAAAATATTATTCTTTGTTTTTTCTTAAAATATTATGAAATTAAGATTCTTCCCGGGAAAAAACTGAAAGAAATGTGAAAATTACAGGCTTTTTTGCATTAAATTCATTAAAAAAATCTTAAAATTCTGAAAAAATTCTGAAATAAATATTAAATTTATGTTACAGAAAGATTACTCAAGTATTACTTATGGCTCTGTTTGATTGACTGTTTACAGGGTATCCTCTAAAATTTTGCTTGTATAAAGCTTTTCGGAGGGCTCCGCCAGGGGCGCTGCGGACGGCTCAATACAAGTGTTTGAGTCATTTTTCCGTTCTGATGAGCGGTGTCTGGACGCCGGTTCCTGCGGGGACCGAGCTTCTTTAGGGAATGCAGGTGCTCACTCGGCAAAATCGGGCATTTGCATTATAGTTGCAGTGTTGAAACTTGATGAGGTAAATATCTATGGTTAATTCAAATGTACCCAGTACCCGCAGGGGCTGCAGTTTAGTCCTTGCGTTACTCTTACTTTTGTCTGTTTTCGGTATTCAGTTTGCGCAGACGGAAACTTCCAGCGCGGCTATGTACGAATCTTATAACGGCATCTACGCTACTCAGATGGGCAGCGGGAAATGTACGCTTGCTTCCTGCGTCATGATGATGAGATCCAAAGCGAAGATGATGGGAAGCGCTTCCTGGGAAAGCATTACCCAGTCCGCCGTTATTTCCACGGCATGGTCCGGTGGTCTTCTTCATTCCTTCAGCTATGCGGGCATGAAGATCTCCTATGCAAATTTCAGTTCCGATAATCATAAAGCGCAGCTGATAGCCATTCTCCAGAATCATCCGGAAGGGTTTGAGATCTACGAAAGAGGACTTCCTCACGCGATCTTCCTTACCAGATATGACAGAAGCACAGATACCTTCTACTGTGCGGATCCTGCTCTCGGAGCAAGGGAAATGACTCTCGCGGAATCCTGGCTGAGAAAATGTACTTCCAGCACAGGAGCGGCCGCAGTACAGGCAGCGATTATCAACGCGCTGGATTCCTATTGGTACATTTCGTCCTATGATGGCGTGGCTGCAGCGGCATACGACGCAGCTTACCTTGAAAAGGTAAAGCAGCAGCAGGCTGATGAGGACAATGGCGCCTCCTACGGCAACTATAATTTCGGAACGAACGGTGACGGAGATACTGCAGGTCTCGTAAATGATGATGATCTTAACTCGGACGTCCTGATTTATGATGATACAGCAACTGTTCAGAGCGTTCACTTTGATCGTGTCAACAGTTATGTTCAGAATCAGTTCAACGATGTAAAGTCCGGCGACTGGTTCGGCACATATGTAGCCACAGCGTATGAGATGGGCCTCATGAACGGCGTGGACAGAAATGTCTTCGACGTCAGCGGCAATGTAACAGTTGCACAGGCGGTTACGCTGGCTGCAAGAGTACATAACATTTACGAAACCGGCGGCGACACCAGTGTATTCAAGTCAAAATCCGGTGAAGCATGGTATATGGCATACGCCAGATACGGTATTGAAAACGGAGTTATTGACGACGAAGTATACAAGGCTGTTCAGATCAGTCCGAACAGAGCGGCGAGCCGTCTCGAGTTTGCATATATCGTAGGCAATGCGCTTCCGGCTGACGCGCTGGTAACCATCAACAATGTAGACTTCGGCGATATCCCTGATGTGGACTTCAATACGCCGGCAGGTATGATCGTTTACGGTTTCTACCGCTCCGGTATTCTGGCCGGATTTACGGACGGAAGCTTTAATCCGGACGACAGCATTACAAGAGCACAGGTTGCTGCTGTAATGTCCAGAATGGGCGATTCTACTCAGAGAATGCAGCTGTAATTAAGCTGAAAAGAGATGAAAGACAGAGAGCTGTGATCCTTCGGGAATCACAGCTCTTTTGTATTGGCGCAATTTCCGGGAAAAGGGCATTCTCTGTTGACAGAACTATTTGCGAGTGCTAATATTTTTATATACATAAGGAATAAATGATCTTCAGGGCAGGGTGTGATTCCCGACCGGCGGTACAGCCCGCGAGCGCAAGCTGATCCGGTTAGATTCCGGAGCCGACAGTATAGTCTGGATGGGAGAAGACAGTTTATTGTTTTTTGCGTGTTTTCATGCCCTGGTTTGCGTCGTAAACCGGGGCTTTTTTTCGGAATCGATACAGGGGAAGTAAGATGGCAGAAGAGACGATGGAAAAGCAGCGTGAAGACGAACGATGGATGGCGAGGGCTCTGGAACTGGCGAAAAAAGGTCTGGGGCATGTGAGCCCGAATCCGATGGTGGGTTCGGTCATCGTCCGGGATGGCAAAGTCCTTGGAGAAGGCTTCCATGAAAAGTGCGGCGAGCTGCACGCGGAGCGCAATGCGCTGGCGGACTGCCGCAGAAGGGGGCATGATCCGGCCGGGGCAGTGATGTATGTGACACTGGAGCCGTGCTGCCATTACGGGAAAACACCGCCCTGCACGGAAGCGATTATCGAGAACCGGCTGGGCCGGGTGGTGATCGGTTCTCCGGATCCCAATCCTCTCGTCGCCGGAAAAGGCACGGAGATTCTGCGGGAAGCCGGCGTGGAGGTGGACGGACCGGTACTGGAAAAGGAGTGCCGCGCTCTGAACCGGATTTTCTTCCATTACATTACCACCGGAAAACCGTATGTGATCATGAAATACGCCATGACGGCAGACGGCAAAATCGCGACTGCCACGGGAGATTCCCGCTGGATTACCAATCAGGCTTCCAGAAATCATACCCATCTGACCAGAAAACAGGCGGCGGCCATTCTGGTGGGCATCGGGACCGTGCTGGCGGACGATCCGACGCTGAACTGCCGCTACGAGGATGAAAACGGACAGCCGGACCTCTGGGAAGCGCCTTCCCAGGCGGGGCACAGTCCGGATCCGGTACGCGTGATCAGCGACAGCCGTCTGAGAATTCCTATGGATTCCAGAATTATCGGAAGTGCGGACCGCCAGAGAACCATCATTGCATATGCAGAAGATCCGGACAATGCGGATCTGCAGAAACGGGCGGCTATGCTGCAGTCGGCGGGTGCGGAGCTGCTTCCTGTACCGGCCGATGCGGAAGGACACGCGGATCTGGCGGCTATACTGAACCGCCTGGGAGAGATGGGCCTCGACAGTGTCCTGATCGAAGGCGGCTCCCGGATTCATTTCTCTGCAGCGGCATCCGGCATGGTCAGTGAAGTGCAGGTGTACATAGCGCCGAAAATCGTAGGCGGGCAGGAAGCAAAGACTCCGGTCGGCGGGGAAGGTATTCCGGTCATGGCGGACTGCATAAGACTGGGCGCACCGGAAATCCGCCAGTTCGGTGAAGACGTCCTGCTGACATATAGAAGAAAGGAGTGATGCCGCATGTTTACAGGCATCATTGAAGAAATCGGTACCATTAAGACCGTACGGAACGGCAGCGTATCCGCCCGGATCGGCATCAGCGGCAGCAAAATATTCAGTGATCTGCAGCTGGGCGACAGCGTGGCGGTCAACGGCGTCTGCCTGACGGCGGCAGCGATTCAGGGCAATGTCTTTGAAGCGGATGTCATGGCAGAGACTCTGAGGCGCTCCAACCTGGGGGAACTGCGTTCGGGATCCCGGGTGAATCTGGAGCGGGCCATGGCGGCCGGGGGCCGCTTCGGCGGTCATATCGTATCCGGTCATATCGACGGGACGGGAACCATTACCGATATGAAACGGGAAGAAAATGCGGTCTGGGTGACGGTACGGGCGCCTGCCTCCATCATCCGGCTCATTGTAGAAAAGGGATCGATCGCGATTGACGGCATCAGCCTGACCGTGGCGGATCTGGGAACGGATTACTTTAAAGTATCCATCATTCCGCACACGGGCGAGGAAACGATTCTGTTATCAAAGAAACCGGGGGACGTGGTCAATCTGGAGAATGATGTGATTGGCAAATACGTGGAACGGCTGATGAATTTCGGCGCGGAGGAAGCGGCGCCGGCACCCCGCAGCAGTGGATTAAGTCTGGAAATGCTCGCCGAAAACGGGTTTATCTGAGAAGGGAGAGATATATAAAATGTTTAATTTCAGCACAATCGAAGAGGCTGTAGAAGAGCTTAAAAACGGCAGAATGATCATCTGCACCGATGATCCGGACCGGGAAAATGAAGGCGACCTGATCTGTGCCGCAGAATTCGCGACAACGGCGAATATCAATTTCATGGCGACCTTTGCCAAGGGGCTCATCTGCATGCCGATGAGCAAAGCGTACTGTGAGAAGCTGGATCTTCCACAGATGGTGGAAAACAATACGGACAATCATGCGACGGCTTTTACCGTGACTATTGACCACGTGGATACCACCACCGGTATTTCTGCCGTGGAGCGTTCCTATACGGCCATGAAATGCGTGGAGGACGATGTGAAGCCGGAGGATTTCCGCCGGCCGGGCCACATGTTCCCGCTGGAAGCGAAGGAAGGCGGCGTGTTCGAGCGGGGCGGCCACACGGAAGGCACCGTGGATCTGCTGCGCATTGCGGGACTGAAGGAAGTCGGCCTCTGCTGTGAAATCATGAAAGAAAACGGCGAGATGATGCGGACTTCCGATCTGAAGGAATTCGCGCAGCTCCACAATCTGAAGCTCATTACAATCAAGGCG
>JAFWDF010000003.1 GCA_017534025.1 Bacillota bacterium | reverse complement strand
GATATTAATTATAATATTTACAAACTTTCCCAGCAGGCCAACGAACTGAACGGTGAAATCGATAATCTCAATGTAGACATCGACAGTTATAATGATCTAGATGAAATCGAAGAATACGCGACCGACAACCTGGGAATGAGATATCCGGATCAAAGTCAGTTTGTTCATATCGGAGCACTCATGGGAACACAGGAAGTCAACGATTATATTGCGGCACTGGCCGCGGAACAGCGCGGAATCGGAATCCAGACCGATTACGCACTGTCCCAGGCTGCCATGGATCTGCTGTCGTAGCGGGTTCTGCCGTACGGAGAGAGTATGGCTCTCCGGAAATAACAGGATTATGTATATCAGACGCCTTATGATATATTCATGCGGGCGTCTTTTCTTTGTTTAAGGGGTATAGAGAAACAGACGGGAGTTGAGTATGGCGAAAAAAACGCAGAAAAAAACTGCGGAAGGCGTTTCCAACTTTGTGATCAACCGGAGACTGCTGTTCCTGTTTGCGTCGGTACTGGTGCTGTTTACCATACTGGTGCTGAGACTGGGGCAGATTCAGATCATTAAAGCGAATGAATACGCCTCGCAGGCAATGGAACTGCAGACAAGAGAGTTCTCGGTATCTTCCGACCGGGGACTGATTTACGATGCCAACGGAAAGACCGTTGCGGTCAACCAGGCAGGATATACACTTTGGGCAACGCCGCAGGATATTGCAGAGCAGGAGAAAGAGCACTCCGGTTATACAAAAAAACTGGCAAAGGAACTGGCGGGCATTCTTACGGAAGCCGATCTGTCCGAAGATGATATTTACGAAAAGCTTACCAGCGAGTCCAAGACGGTAAAGCTGGTGAAATATGTCGATGAAGTAACCTACCGGGATATTGAAAAACTCATGGAGGAAGATTTCCCTGTGGGTATCGTTTCTGCGGAAACGACGAGACGGTACTATCCGATGGGCGAGTTCGCTTCGCATATCATCGGGCTTACCAACGACGACAATACGGGCACGTTCGGAATCGAACTGTATTATGATCAGTATCTGAACGGCAGCGAAGGCAAACTCATTACCAGCACGGACGCTTCCGGACGGAAGCTGGTCACCGGTGTAGAGAAGTATTATCCGGCGGAAGAAGGTCTGAGCGTGGTGCTGACCATCGACGAGATGATCCAGCATTATACGGAGAGCGCGGTTAAATCGAGCTATTACAGTATGAATCCGCAGAAGGCCATGGCCATTGTCATGGATCCTAAGACGGGATATATTCTCGGCATGGCCTCGTATCCGGATTTCAACTTGAATGATCCGAAAACGCCAGTGACCCAGCGGGATATTGACAAACTGGAAAAAATGACAGACCAGGAAAAGGTGGAGTACTGGAGCGGTACCATGTGGAGAAATCCGATGATTTCCGATACCTATGAGCCGGGCTCCCCGTTCAAGCTGGCCACGACGGCCATGGCGATCGAAGAAGGCATCACCAGCATTGGCGATACCTTTGTATGCCGCGGCACCATGAACGTGGACGGAACGATCCTCAGCTGCTGGCGTTCCTATGCGCCGCACGGCGGCGAGACCCTGCTGCAGGGCGTCGCGAACTCCTGCAACCCGGTTTTCATGACGCTGGCGCTGCGGGCGGGCTTTGACCGTTTCTACAAATACCTCGGATTGTTCGGCTTCGGTTCCAGAACCGGCATCGATTTTCCGGCGGAGGCCGCCGGCATCGTGCGGAACCAGGCGGATGCGGGCAAGGTGGAACTGGCCACCATGTCTTACGGCCAGGGTATTTCTACCACCATGGTGCAGATGATTTCCGCCCTGGGTTCCCTGGGAAATGACGGAAAACTCATGCGCCCGCGGCTGGTTTCCAAACTGATCAACTCCGACGGCGAGACCGTGGTGGAATATGAACCGGAAGTGATCCGGCAGGTAGTATCCAAAAACACGGCACATGAAATGTGCCTGGCTATGGAAGGTGTAGTAAGCAATGGTACCGGTACCTCAGCGTACGTGAAGGGATACCATGTAGGCGGTAAAACCGGTACCTCGAATAAGCCGGGCAAGGGCGGGTATACAGACAATGTATGGTCTTCCTTCTTTGCCATGGCACCGATGGACGACCCGGTAGTGGCCGTGCTGGTCGTGGTGGATGCGCCGCAGGCACAGCACTCGGGCGGTAAAGTAGCAGGTCCTGTCGTACACGATATCATGAGCAACGTGCTCAAGTATCTGAATGTGGCGACTGATTATAATTCGAGAAACATCTCTCCTTCCGGGTACCGGGTAACGGTTCCGGATGTGGTGGGAATGTCCTTCAACGATGCGGCATATGCGCTTCAGCAGGACAACCTGGAGCCGATCTGCTGCTCCGGAGGTTCCCAGGATTTCATCGTTGCCTATCAGTATCCGCCGGCAGGATCCACACTGGAAAAGAATGATAACGTTTGTCTGTATTCCGAATGATCACCGGTATTTTTCCTTTTGATGCAAAAGAAGGAGCGTGCTAATGAAATTAATTGAACTGTTGCAGGGGACGGGAATTGCGTGTCCATCCGAATGGGCGGAAACAGAGATTTCCGGGATCAGCTACGATTCAAGAAAAACTAAATCCGGCGATCTGTTCGTGTGCGTTAAGGGGTTTCAGGCAGACGGGCATCGGTTCGCAGAGGCAGCTGTTCGCGCAGGTGCCTCTGCGGTTCTGGCGCAGGACCGGCTGGAGCTTCCGGTACCGGTTGTGTATGCGGAGGATTCCCGCAGAGCGTTGTCTTCTGTGTCCGCGAATTTTTACGGACATGCGTCCGATGAAATGCTGGTTTTCGGAATAACCGGCACCAACGGAAAAACCACGATCACATATCTCCTGCGGGAAATCGTGGAAGCGTGGGGGAAAGAATGTGCGGTTCTGGGTACGATCGCCTATATTTACGGCGGGCAGACCAGGGAATCCGCAAATACAACACCGGAGTCCTGTGAATTGCAGCGGATGTTCCGGGAAATGCGGGATGAATACGGCATAGAGGTCTGTGCCATGGAAGTCTCATCCCACTCGCTGGCGCTGGACCGCAGCGCGGATATCCGGTTTGACTGCAGTATTTTCACGAATCTGACGCCGGATCACATGGATTTCCACAAAGATTTTGAAGATTATTATCAGGCGAAGAAGCGTCTGTTCCATCAGACTTCCGGAGCCTGTGTCATTAATATTGATGATGAATACGGACGCCGCCTGTACAGCGAGCTGCTGGACGAAGGCCTGCGTGTCCGCTCCTGCGGCGTGGATGCCGAAGACGCGGATTACCGTGCTGTCATACTGAAAACGTCTGCAGCGGGAACGGATGCGGAATTATACAGGGATGGAACGCTTCTCGGTGAATTGAATATTCGTACGCCGGGACGTTTTTCTGTGTCTAATGCAATTTGCGCAGCGGCGGCTTCTCTGGAAGCGGACATTCCGTGGGAAAGCGTTCGTGCAGGGATTGGCCGGGTCAAAGGTGTCCCGGGCCGCTTTGAACTGGTGGAAAACGTCGGGAACATTCCGGTTATTGTAGATTATGCCCACACGCCGGACGCACTGGAAAAGGTGCTCCGGACGGCGAGGGAATTCACCACAGGCCGGATTATCACCGTATTCGGATGCGGCGGCGACCGGGATCGCAGCAAGCGTCCGCTGATGGGGGAAACGGCAGGCCGGCTGTCGGATATCTGCGTGGTAACCAGCGACAACCCGCGGACGGAGGATCCGGACGCGATTATCGAAGAAATTCTTCCGGGCCTTGAGAAGACCGGGTGCGTTTATATGGTGAAATCCGACCGTTGGAAAGCCATCCGGCAGGCCATTTTCAGATGGAAGAAGGGCGATACAATTATTCTGGCAGGAAAGGGCCACGAAGATTATCAGATCATCGGAACGGAGAAACAGCATTTCGATGACCGGGAAATGGCCGCCCGGATAATAGAACAGGAGATCGATTCATTATGAGTACATGGATGATTATTCTTACAATATTTCTGTCCTTTGCTCTGACAGCAGTGATCGGGCATTTTGTCCTGAAATGGCTGATCAGCAAAGGCGCGGGGCAGATGATCCGGGAAGAAGGGCCCCAGTCTCACCAGTCCAAAGCCGGTACACCGACGATGGGCGGAATCATGATTATCCTGGGGGTGATCATTACCTGCCTGATCATGCGGCGGGGACTGCACGCGGATATGGCGGTTCTCCTGATCTCATTCCTGTTGTTTGCGCTGATCGGTTTCTGCGATGATTTCGTCAAGGTGATGAAATCCAGAAACCTGGGACTGACCGCAAAGCAGAAGTTCCTGTTTCAGCTCGTAATTGCCATTATTCTCGCCATATATCAGGCGAAAATGTCCGAGTACGGCACCAGCATCTATATTCCGATCGCGAAAACCTATTTCGATCTGGGATGGTTCTACTATCCGTTTGTCGTGTTTGTACTGGTAGCCATGGTCAATGCCGTCAATCTGACGGACGGGATGGACGGCCTGGCGGCGGGCTGCACGGTATTTGTGGCACTGTTCCTGATGATTCAGTCCCTGACGTTCGGGAATGATGATACCACTGTGTTCTGCGCGGCACTGACCGGCGGCTGCATGGGGTTCCTGCTTTACAACCGGTTCCCTGCAAAAGTGTTCATGGGGGATACGGGATCCCTTGCCCTGGGCGGCGCACTGGCTGCAGCGGCTGTGATGATGCACATCGAGATGATTCTGGTCATCGCCGGCGCAGTTTTCGTGGCAGAATGTCTTTCGGTCATTATTCAGGTTGCTTATTTCAGAAAAAGCGGCGGAAAGCGTATTTTAAAAATGTCTCCGCTGCATCATCATTTTCAGGATAACGGGGTTAACCATGAGAGTCTGATCCCGGGCTTCAAGTGGAAAGAGACGAGTATCGTACTCATGTTCTGGGGAATTACGTGCGGGCTCTGCCTGATTTCCATGTTTTTACTTTAATGATAATTACGGGGAGGTTCGCCGATGCAGGCAGCAAATCATAATCTGACAGGACTGAAGGTCCTCGTGGTAGGTCTGGGACGTTCCGGCAAAGCGGCGGCGGAGCTGCTGCTGGGCATGGGCGCTTCCGTAGATCTGTATGACGCGAAAGAGTCGGAGCAGGCGGCAAGCCTGGCGGAATCCCTTGGCGTTTCCGTCAGCTTCGGAGAGCGTCCGGAGCAGGTGACGGGCTATGATCTGGTCGTAATGAGCCCCGGCGTTCCGGTGGAACAGGCGTTTATCCGGGAAGCGGAGGCGGACGGCGCGGAGATCATCGGTGAACTGGAACTGGCGTACCGGTACGGGCACGGCCGCTATGTAGCTATAACCGGCACCAACGGAAAAACCACTACGACGACACTGACGGGAGAGATCTTCCGCCAGGCGGGACGCAAGGCCGAGCTGGCGGGCAATATCGGAATCGCCGTGGCTTCGCAGGCCGTGCAGGCGGATGACGATACCTGGCTCATCACGGAATGCAGCAGCTTTCAGCTGGAAACCATCCGGCAGTTCCGGCCGGAGGTGTCCGCACTGCTGAATATTACGCCGGATCATCTGGACCGGCACGGTACCATGGAAAACTACGCGGCTGCCAAGGCACGGATTTTCATGAACCAGACGGAAGATAATTATTTTGTATACAATGAAGACGATGCCCTGACCAGGCAGGAAGCAGAGAAATGCCCGGCGGTGCCGGTGCCGTTCAGCAGACAGAAGGAGCTTCCTTTCGGGGCATTTGTAAAAGACGGTGTCATCACGATCCGGGATGCCGGCGGAGATCACGCGGTGTGCGCTGCTTCCGAGCTTCTGATACCGGGACCGCATAATCTGGAAAATGCTCTGGCTGCAGCAGCCATGGCCTATTTTGCCGGTATTTCCACTGAGGATATTGCGGAAACGTTCCGCAGATTCAAGGGCGTCGCGCACCGGATCGAAGACTGCGGTACAGTGAACGGGGTGCGGTATATTAATGATTCGAAGGGCACCAATCCGGATGCTGCGGTGAAAGCAGTACTTTCTTTTGATAATATCATCCTGCTCGCAGGCGGCTATGACAAGGGCGCGTCCTATGAAGATTTTATCGCGGCCTTTGAAGGCAGGGTCAAAGCGCTGATCCTGATGGGCGTTACGGCGCCGGCTATCAGAAAATGCGCGGAGGCGGCAGGGTTTACCGAAATATTCGATGTGGATACTATGGCGGAGGCCGTGGAAAAAGCGTCCTCGATCGCGCAGGAAGGCGATACGGTTCTGCTTTCGCCGGCCTGTGCCAGCTGGGGCATGTATCCGAATTTCGAGGTGCGGGGGGATGACTTCCGCAGCCAGGTACAGAAACTGGCAGGTGACTGATTATGAGCAGCAACACAGGCGCTCTCCGCGGACAGGCGCTGCATGAGCCGGCGGAGACGAGGAAAATAAAATCCAGAAAGGTCCGGCCGGGGTCGGGGGACTTCATGATCGTGGCGCTGGTGAGCGCGCTGGTAATGTTCGGCATTATCATGGTGTTCAGTTCCGGATATTATAATTCGATCATGGACTCTGGATCTTCACCGTATTCCTATTTGATCAAAGAAGCAATTTTTGCCGGCATCGGTTTCGCGGCGATGTTTTTCCTGATGGCTTTTGACTACCATATTCTCGGGAAAATGGGCTGGATGCTGGTTGCCATCGCAGAGGTGCTGATCGCTCTGACGTATACGCCTCTGGGACGATCGTACAACAACGCGGCCAGATGGCTGCCGCTGCCGGGCGGCGTCGGCTTCATTCCTTCGGAGGCGGCCAAGCTGGCATGTATTATTTTCCTGGCAGCGTATCTTGCGGCCAGACCGGACCGGATTAACCGGCCCGTTACGGGACTGCTGCCGCCGCTGGCGGTCATTGCGGTGATCGTTCTTTCGGTATATCTGCAGCCGTCCACTACATCTGCGGCGACGATCCTGATCATCTGTATCGGGATTATCTTCATCGCAGGCGTAAAACTGCGCTATGTATTCATCGCCTTTGCGGCGGGCGTAGCAGCCTTCGGTATGCACATCGTTATGGAAGCCGGCGAGGGCGGCAGTTACAAGATGTCGCGTCTGACCAGTTTCCTGGATCCGTTCGCGGATGCCGGAAATACCGGTTATCAGGTTGTACACGGGATTTACGCGCTGGCGTCCGGCGGCTTTTTCGGTTCCGGAATCGGCAACGGCGTGGAGAAGGCCCTGTATCTGCCGGACCCGATGAACGACTTTATTCTTGCGACGATCGGAGAAGAACTGGGCATGCTGGGCATCATGCTCCTGATCTTTGCCTATATTCTTCTGATCTGGCGCTGTATCCGTACAGCCATGCGGGCCAGCGATCTGCTGGGAACGCTGATCGCCTCCGGTGTTGCATTTATGCTCTCGTTCCAGGTTGTCCTGAATTTCATGGTCGTACTGTCCCTGGCGCCGCCGACGGGCATCACTCTGCCGTTTATCAGCTACGGCGGCACGGCACTGATCATTTTCATGGCGGCCATGGGCATAGTCATTAACATATCCAGACACCTGAAACCGGTCGACAGCAGCGAGGAATGAACGGTATAGTGAAGGAGAAAAACAGATGAGAGTCATTATGACCGGAGGAGGTACCGGCGGACACATATATCCTGCCATAGCCATTGCCGACGAGATCCGGCGCAGAGATCCTTCTGCGGAGATCCTGTTCGTGGGAACCGAACGCGGCATGGAGAAGGATATTGTGCCGCGCAGCGGGTATCCGATCAAGTTCGTGACCGTGCAGGGTCTGAACCGGAGCAATCCTCTGAAAAATATAGAAACTCTGCGGGTATACCGCAACGGCCTGCGCCAGTCGGATGAGATTATGGACAGTTTCCGGCCGGATGTGGTGATCGGCACCGGCGGGTATGTCTGCGGACCGGTGGTACGCAGCGCTTCAAAAAAGAAAATTAAAACATATATTCATGAACAGAATGCTTTTCCGGGGATCGCCAATAAAATGCTCAGCCGGCATACGGACCGGGTATTTATGGCGTTCGCGGAGGCGGAGAAATATTTTAAAACGAAAATCCCCCCTATGACTGTGGGCAATCCGGTGCGGCGCGCCTTTGCGGAAACAGATAAAGCAGAGGCCCGCCGGAAGCTCGGTCTCCCGGAGGATGATTTCGTGATTCTGGGATTCGGCGGCAGCTTGGGCGCTGCGGTGCTGAACCGGGAAATCATGAGCCTGGCGACAAAACTGGAAGGGGCGCCGGGGATTCATGTGCTTTTTGCCACCGGGAAAAGATATTACAAGGATATTATGGAACATGCCCATCCGGAGGACGATAATATCCGTTATATGGAATATATTGACGACATGCCGGTTTATCTGGCTGCCTGCGATCTGGCCATTACCCGTTCCGGCGCGCTGACCGTATCGGAAATCGCTGCCTGCGGCAAACCGGCGGTGATGATTCCGTCGCCGAATGTAACCGGCAATCACCAGTTTTTCAATGCGAAGGTTCTGGCAGACCGCGGCGCGGCAGTGCTGATCGAGGAAAAGGATCTGAAACCGGGGCTGGTAATTGACACCGTGCTGAAACTGGCCTGTGACAGAGACCGGCTGGACGAAATGGAAAAAGCTTCGAAAGCGCTCGGTCGCACGGACGCAGCGGAGGCTATCTGCGACGAGATCGGAGTACGGAAACAGTAAATCTGTCAAGCGGAGACCATCTATGGCTGATAAGAAAAACAAAAAGAGAGGATTTCTGTCTTACGGCGGATTTGATACAGATTACAGCGGGAGCAATGAATTCGAGTCGGAGACCGGGAGCAGCACGCCTGTGCAGCCCCTGAGCAGAAAAGAGCTGAAGCAGCTGCAGAAAGCGCGGCGCAGGAAAATCCTGCTCGCGGCAGCCGCCGTCATATTGTTCTGCCTGCTGATTTCCCGTACGCCTCTGTTCGGGATCAGCGAAATCGTTGTCCGGGACAACATTATGTTTACGGATGAACAAATCATTGAGGCCAGCGGAATGTCGCCCGGGGATAATATTTTCCGGATGAGCAAAAGAAAAATCCGGAAAACGGTCATGAGCAACAATCCTTACATGGTGGATGTCAAGGTGGAGCGGAAGCTTCCGGACGTTCTGATTATGACCGTAGTGGAGAATGATCCGGTACTGGCCCTGCCGTGCGGGGAGGAATTCCTGATCCTTGACAAGGACGGCCTCGCGGTGGAAATGCGGGATTCTGCGCTGACAGCCACGCTTCTGACCGGATTGGAAGTGAAGAGCTACTCCATCGGTGCGGCACCGGAAGTCAGTGACAAACAATCGCTGAAACTGATTCTCCGTATGGTAAATGATGTGAATGAAGCCGGGGTATTTTTCCGGCAGGTCGATATTCCGAATCCGCTGGCGATTCAGGCTTATGTAACAGAGACTCTGTCCTGCTACGGCACGCCGGAGGCGATCCGGGAAAATGTAGAGGGCCTGAAAGCCCTTCTGTATGACCTGAGTCTGAAAGGTTATCCGAATGGTGTAATATATATGGGCGATGACGGATATGCGACATTCAGTCCTTCATAACAAAAATGTAATATTCGGAGACACATTTCTTGATTTCAATTTATTGCGATAACAAATGGTGTGTGTTAAAATGTTCTATATTATATGCAGGAGGTAGCTCTAAATGTTGCAGTTTGAGTTGAATGATACAAACGGCGCCCAGATTCTGGTCATCGGCGTCGGCGGCGGCGGCGGAAACGCAGTAAACAGAATGATCGAGTCCGGTATGCAGGGCGTCGAGTTCATTGCAGTTAACACAGACAGACAGGCGCTGGACAATTCCAGTGCGGAGTCGAAAATTCAGATCGGCGAAAAGCTGACCAAGGGCCTCGGCGCAGGTGCTAATCCGGAGATCGGTACCAGAGCTGCCCAGGAAAGCATGGAAGATCTGGACAGATGTTTTGAAGGCGCGGATATGGTTTTCGTAACTGCCGGCATGGGCGGCGGGACCGGAACCGGGGCTGCTCCTGTAATTGCCAAGCTTGCCCGTGAAAAGGGCATACTGACGGTCGGTGTGGTCACTAAGCCGTTCAGCTTTGAAGGAAAGCGCAGAAAAGACTTTGCGGAGCTGGGAATTGAATATCTCAAGCAGTATGTGGATTCCCTGGTAGTAGTTCCGAATGACAAGCTTCTGGATATCGCCGATTCCAAGACGACGATCAAGGAAGCCTTCGGCATGGCGGATGATGTTCTGAGACAGGGTGTACAGGGCATCACAGATCTGATCTCCGATGTGGGCAGCATCAACCTGGACTTTGCGGATGTCAAGACGGTTATGAGCAACCGCGGTATCGCGCATATGGGTATCGGTGTCGGCTCCGGCGACAACCGCGTTGTGGATGCTGTCAAGGGCGCGATCGGAAGTCCGCTGCTTGAAACGTCCATCGACGGCGCCAAGGCAATTCTCTTTAATATTTCCGGCGGCATGGATCTGGGTATGCTGGAAGTTAATGAAGCGGCTGATCTGGTTCAGAAGGCGGCAGCAAGAGATGCCAATATCATCTTCGGTACGTCCATGAATCCGGATCTGGAAGATGAAATCCGAGTTACGGTTATCGCGACCGGTTTTGAAGACAATGCCCAGGCGGCTGAACCGGCAGCACCAGCTGCTCCGGAACCGCAGGCTCCGGCTATTGATGAAGTTCCTGTGTTCACGCAGGAAGCGGAACCTGCACCTGCACCGGCATCGTCCGATAACTCAATTGATGTACCTGATTTTCTGAAAAATGCCGCGGCTAAGCTCAGAAATTAGTAGCAATGATCTACCAGAAAGCCGGTTTTTCACCGGCTTTCTTTTTTGAAAGCAAGAAGGAAAAACGATTTACTGAAGGAGACCTATCAAATGCGTGATCAGCTGAAATCCATTCTGGAAGAAGCGACAAAGCAGCTTCGGAATGCGAGCACAATGGAGGAACAGGAGGAACTCAGAGTCAAGTTCCTGGGAAAGAAAGGGGAACTGACCAAGATCCTGCGGTCTATGGGAAGCGTCGGTGCCGAAGAAAGAAAAGCCATCGGCAAGCTGGCTAATGAGACCAGAGAAGAAATTGAGCGAATCATCGCCGTCAGAAAAGAAGAACTGAAAGCGGTCCAGCAGAAGGCCCGCTTTAACGCGGAGGCACTGGATGTAACCGAACCGGGCAGACCGCCGAAAGTCGGTGTCCGTCATCCGATCACCCGTACGATCGACGAGATGACCCGTATCTTTATGAATATGGGATTCTCGCTGGTAGAAGGTCCGGAGATTGAAACCGTGTTCATGAATTTTGACGCGCTCAACGCAGGTCCGAATCATCCGTCCAGAGATATGACCGACACATTCTATATCTCGGAAGATGTGCTCCTGAGAACGCAGACCTCTCCGGTTCAGGCCCGTACCCTGCTGGCGCAGAAGCCTCCGATCCGGATTATCTCCCCGGGCAGAGTGTTCCGTTCCGATACGCCGGACGCGACCCATTCACCGGTATTCCATCAGGTGGAAGGCATGGTCGTGGGCGAAAATGTAACTATGGCGGATCTGAAGGGCACACTGGCGGAATTTGCGCGCCAGATGTTCGGCAGAGACACGAAGACAAAATTCCGTCCGCATCACTTCCCGTTCACGGAACCGAGTGCCGAAGTGGACGTATCCTGCTTCAAGTGCGGCGGCAAGGGCTGCCGTGTATGCAAGGGCAGCGGCTGGATTGAAATCCTGGGCTGCGGTATGGTTCACCCGGACGTACTGAAAGTCGGAAAAATCGATACCGAAAAATACACCGGCTATGCGTTCGGCATCGGCGCGGAACGGATCGCCATGCTCAAGTACGAGGTGGACGATATCCGTCTGTTCTATGAGAATGATGAACGGTTCCTCAAGCAGTTCAGATAGTCCGGGAAGAGGTGTATATAGATGTTAGTATCAGTAAATTGGTTAAAAGATTATGTGGATATTGATGTGCCGGTGGATGAATTCTGCGAGCGCATGATTCTCTCCGGTTCCAATATAGAAACCGTGGAGCCGATGGGAACTTCCTTTACCAATATTGTTGTGGCGAAGATTCTCGAGATCAAACCGCATCCGACCGCGGACAAGCTGGTTCTCTGCATGCTGGACATTGGACAGGAAGAACCGATCCAGGTGGTGACCGGCGCACCGAACGTATTTGAAGGCGCCACGGTGCCGGTGATCCTGCACGGCGGGAAACTGCCTGACGGCACCGTCATTAAAAAAGGAAAGCTCAGAGGGGAAGTCTCCAACGGAATGCTGTGTTCCGCTGCGGAAATGGGATACGACGACAAGGTCATTAATGTTCTGATCCGCGACGGCATCTGGATCCTCGATGACGATCTGGTTCCGGGCACACCGATCAGCGAAGCCCTCGGCCTGGAAGACAGCGTGGTAGATTTCGAAATTACCCCGAACCGTCCTGACTGCCTCTCCATGATCGGCATGGCGCGCGAAGCAGCCTGCGTATTCGGGAAGGAACTCCGTTATCCGGATATTACACCGCAGAACGAGGAAGAAAACGTCAGCGACTATATCAGTGTAGAGATCAGAAAACCGGATCTCTGCCCGCGGTATACGGCGCGCGTGATTAAAAATGTAAAGATCGGCCAGTCTCCGTGGTGGATGCAGAAACGGCTCATGCACGCGGGTATGAGACCGATCAACAATATCGTTGATATTACCAACTTTGTAATGCTGGAATATGGCCAGCCGCTGCATGCCTTTGATATCCGCAATATTAAAGGCGGAAAAATCATCATCGATACGGCGGCGGATAATGATGTGATCACTACGCTGGACGGAGAAGAAAGAAAGCTGGACAGCACGATGCTGACCATCAATGATACAGAGCGGCATATTGCGCTGGCAGGAGTAATGGGCGGCCTGAATTCCGAAATTCAGGAAGATACCACGACCGTTATTCTGGAAGCGGCTAATTTCAATGCAGATTCGATCCGCTTCACATCCAAGAAAACCGGTCTGAGAACCGAAGCTTCCGGCCGCTATGAAAAAGGCATTGACGCGAATCTGTGCGACAAGGCAGCGGACCGTTTCTGCCGTCTGGTAGAAATGCTGGGCTGCGGCACCGTGATCGGCGGCATTGTGGATGAATATCCGCAGGTACAGGAAGCCAGACCGCTGGATGTCCGGGTTTCCCGGATTAATAAAGTGCTGGGCACAGACATTTCCGGAGAAGAAATGGAATCTATTTTCCGCAGCCTGGAAATGGAAACTTCCCGTGACGGCGACATAATCCGCGTCACTCCTCCGACAGTCAGACAGGATCTGAACATCGAAGAAGATTATGTAGAAGAAGTGGCCCGGATCTACGGGTATGATAAAATGCCTGAGACCCTGCCTTCCGGCGGCGCGGTGGCCGGCCTTACGGATGCGGAAACCGTGCGGGTTGCTGCCAGATCGATCCTGAATTCTTTCGGGCTGGATGAAATCATGACGTATTCCTTCGTGAGCCCGAAGAGCGTGGACAAAGTGAATCTGCCGGAGGATGACGAATATCTCCGGAACTTTGTCCGCATCATTAATCCGCTGGGTGAAGAAAACAGCGTGATGAGAACGATCCTGGCGCCGAGCATGATGGAAGTGCTCTCCAGAAACTTTGCAAAGGGAAATAAAGCCGCAAAAGTATTTGAAATCGGAAAAGTATTCAATAATTCTGTTATTAATGAGGAAGGTCTTCCGAAAGAAGAAGAGAAGCTGTGCATCGGCCTGTACGGGAAAGCAGATTTCTTTGAACTGAAGGGTTACCTCGAAAAACTGTTTGAGATACTCGGCATTCAGGATGTCCGCTTTACCGCGGTAACGACGGATCCAATGTATCATCCGGGACGCTGCGCAGCTGTGATGGCAGGCGATGAAACCGTTGGCCGCATGGGCGAGATTCATCCGGATGTAGCGGAGCGTTACGGCCTTTCCGAACGGGTATACCTGTGCGAACTGTCCTTCTCCTGGATTATTGAGCAGAAGGATATGGATATCGTTTACCGTCCGCTGCCGAAATATCCGGCTATTACCAGAGACATCGCCCTGACCGTGGCGGAGGCAATTCCGGTGGGAGAAATCCGGGATCTGATTCTCCGTAACGGCGGTGCTATTCTGGAATCCGCAGAACTCTTTGACGTTTACCGCGGCAAGCAGATTGAAGAAGGCAGGAAGAGCGTTGCGTTCGCACTGACCTTCCGGCATCCGGACAGAACCCTGACCGATGAGGAAGTCAGCGAAGATTACGAACGGATTATCAGCACCATTGAAAGTACATACAGCGCAGAACTGAGAAAAATGTAGCAGGGCACAGTTCCCTATGCCTGCCGCGGTTTTCCGCGGCAGGCATCCCGCTCTGCCCGGATATATCAGACTGATTGAAGGAGGTCAGTGATTTGGAAGGATCGAATAAGGTGACTGTCCGGATTTTTGGACAGGAATATACAATTGCCGGCAATGTGCCGGAGGAGCGGATGCTTGAAGTCGCAGGGTATGTGGACAAGATGATGACGGAAATCAACCGCACATTGCCGTCGCTTTCAACCTTGTCGCTGGCGGTGCTTTCCTCTGTGAATATTGCCAGCGATCTGTACGAATCCAACCGTCAGGTCAGCGAACTGGAACAGATTAACGCGGATCTGCAGAAGCAGCAGGATGACCTGGTCAAACTCTGGGAGGACGCGAAACAGACTCTGCTTCGCTATAAGGATGAGTCTGCCAACAGTGTGGAGCAGCTTCAGGAGCTGCAGCGCATTTTCAACGCAAAGAATGTGGAACTGAACCAGGTGAAAGAACAGCTGGAGGAAATGACGGCGCAGTATCAGAAGGCGCAGGAGGATTTTGATTCCTCGCAGTCGGTGCTGTCGGAAATGTCCGAGATGGAGAGCCGGTACCAGGAGGAACGGGAACAGGCCGAGTCCTACCGGGAGGAAGCAAGGGCGCTCCGCAAAGAGCTGGATGATCTGAAGCGTTCCCGCCGGAATGAAGATATCGGGCTGGAAGCGATGCAGGATAAGTACAAGGAACTCGAGAACAGCTTTTTCGATATTCAGATGGAAAATATCAACCTGAAAAATGAACTCGACGAGCTCAGAAAGAAATAATGGACGAAAAAGTTTACAGAGTATTGGAATTTGACAGAATACGTTCTGTTTTACAGGAGGAGGCACGTTCTCCGATGGCCGGAAAGGCGGCGGGCGAGATCGTGCCTTCTGATAAAAAATATGAAATAGAAGAATGGCTTCAGGAAACCGATGAAGCGGTCAGTGTAATCCTCGCAAAGGGAAGCATCCCCTTGGGAGGACTTTATGACGTTAAGAGGAAAGTGCGATATGCCGAAAAAGGCAGGGTGCTTTCCATGGGGGATCTGCTGGAGATTGCATCCAGTCTCCGCGTCGCGGAAGCGGTCCGTCTTTTCCTGAAAGACGGCGGCCTGCCGGAAATCCCGAAGCTGAAAGAATATGCCGGGCTGCTGACTGTGGAAAAAAGACTGGCCGACCGGATCGGGCAATGTATTGAGTCCGAAGACCACATGGCGGATACCGCCAGTCCGAAACTGCATGATATCCGGCGGAAAATGCTGAAGCTGCAGGAAAGCGCGCGGGCCAGGATCAACGCGATTATCAGCTCTCCGTCTGCACGGGAGCTGCTGCAGGACGCCGTTGTGACCATGCGGGAAGGACATCTGGTAATTCCTGTGAAGCAGGAACACAGAGGCCGGTTCCCGGGCGTGATTTACGACCGTTCCTCCACAGGAGCCACGCTGTTCATCGAACCGCAGGCTGTGGTGGAGATGCACAATGAGATCCGGGAACTGGAATTGAAGGAGCGGGAGGAAGTGCAGCGCATTCTGGCGGAATTGTCCGCGGAGGTTGCTGCGGAGGTCCGGCCGATCATTAATAACCAGAAATATCTCACCCGCCTCGATCTGATCTTCGCGAAAGCACGGCTGTCGGTGAAGTATGGCGGCTGTTCCGCGGAACTGAATACAGACGGCATTCTGGATATCCGGCAGGGGAGGCATCCGCTGATCGATCCGGAAAAAGTGGTGCCGCTGGATATTACCGCCGGAAAAGATTACAAAACCCTGATCATTACCGGTCCGAACACAGGCGGCAAGACGGTGGCGCTCAAAACCGCCGGGCTGCTGATGCTGATGACGCAGGCGGGCATGCACATTCCGGCCGGTCCGGGAACCGTGATTCCGGTGATGAAAAATGTCTGCGCGGACATCGGCGATGAGCAGAGCATAGAGCAGAGCCTCAGCACGTTTTCCTCTCATATGAAGAATATCGTGGACATAGCCCGGGTGGCAGGCCCGGATACGTTTATCCTGCTGGATGAACTCGGCGCCGGAACAGATCCGGCAGAAGGAGCGGCGCTGGCCATTTCCATTCTGGAGTTCCTGTCCGGTACCGGTGCATTGATTTTTGCCACCACGCATTACAGCGAATTGAAAAAATACGCGCTGACTACGGAAGGTGTGGAAAATGCGTCCATGGAATTCGATGTGGAAACGCTGAGCCCGACTTACCGGCTCCGCATCGGTATGCCCGGAAAGTCCAATGCTTTTGAGATTTCGCGCAAGCTGGGCATAGAAAGTTCGATCATAGACCGGGCCTCGGAAATTCTCGGGCGCAAAGGCATGGAATTCGAGAATCTGATTTCGGTCATCGAGGACGAAAAAAAATCCTCCGAAGAGGAACTGCGGCGGATCCGGGACATGCGGGACGAACTGGAGCAGGAACGCAGAGAGTTTGAACGCAGAAAAACCGCGTCCGAGGAAAAGAGCCGCAGGGCTCTGGAAAAGGCCAGAGAAGAAGCCAGAGAAATCCTCATTGAAACACGCCAGTTCGCGGATGAGGTGAAGCAGGAGCTCAAAGAACTCAGCAAAGCGGGAAACGCGGGCAGTGCATCCGCGGGACAGCGG
>JAFWDF010000002.1 GCA_017534025.1 Bacillota bacterium | reverse complement strand
TTATCGTCATGCTTGTGGGCGCAGGACTGCTGGCATATCCGTCAGTGGCAAACTGGTGGAATTCCTTCCATCAGTCCAGGGCGATTGCGTCATATACCGAAGTAGTTGAGAAAATGGACGAATCCGAATACGAAGCGATGCTGAGCGAAGCGGAAGCGTACAATGCCACCATCGTCAATGCCCAGCCGTGGAACATGACTCCCGATCAGGAGGCGGTGTATTCCAGGACACTGGATGTCACCGGCACCGGGATCATGGGCTACGTGGACATTAAAAAGATCCGGATTCAGCTGCCGATTTATCACGGCACCAATGAATCTGTACTGAGAGTGGCCATCGGCCATCTGCAGGGAACGTCACTGCCGGTAGGCGGGGAAAACACGCACTGCGTTATATCCGGGCACCGGGGACTGCCGTCTGCCAGACTGTTTACTGATCTGGACCGGCTGAAAGAAGGCGACATCTTCGTTCTGCATTCCATGAACCGGACGATGACCTACGAGGTGGATCAGATTCGTATCGTGGAACCGGCGGATCTGTCGGAACTGCAGATCATTCCGGGCATGGATCTCTGTACCCTGGTGACCTGTACGCCGTACGGCATCAACACGCACCGGCTGCTGGTCCGCGGACACCGGATCCCGAACCCGGACGGCGATGCCAATATCACGGCGGATGCGCTGGTGATTGATCCGCTGTATATTGCGCCGGCTATGGCGATTCCGGTGCTGCTGCTCCTGCTGCTCTGGCTGCTTCTGTCGACCAGCCGCTTCTTCACCGTCAGTTCGGAAGTAGAAGAAGTCGTGAATGCCGATCTGGAAGAGCTGGATGAGGAGCTGAAAAGAAAGGAATCTGAGAAGGAATAGTATTCCGGCAGCGCGGAGGAGCCTGCGGGGAATGGAATGATAATGATGTATTGTGCGGAGCAGTCTGCACAATTTGGAACGTGTATATCAGTTGAACAGAACAGGAGTCAGACAATGAGCGGGAAAGGAAACAGGAGCGCCGATATGCTGAAAAAGTCAGTAATAAACGGGAAGCCGGCTCGCCGGCACAGAGGCTTCAGAACCAGCTGGAGCATTTTGATGATCACTTTGCTTTGTCTGTTCCTTTTGTCTGCGCCGGCTGCGCTGGCGGAAACAGCAGGCGGTGCAGATTATACAACCGGATCGGATACAACCATTGAAACACCGGATGTGGAGGGATCCGCCGGATCGGATCCGGCTGCAGCGGTGTCCGGAGATTCGGGTGAGCTGGGCTCTATCGAGCTGATTCTGAAATATACCGATAAAAGCACCAACACCGAGAAGAAATTAACCAGCGGTGCACTGAGCATATATAATGTAACGGATCTCAAAGACTGGTCCCAGATGACTTCGGCACAGCTGGATGAACAGAATCAGACCCTTGCCAGCGGTTTCCTGAACAAGGAACTGAAGAATGCTTCGCCGCTTGCTACGCTGGATATTAAAAACGGTAAAGTAAAGTTTGAAAACCTCCCGAAGGGCATGTATCTGATCTGTCAGACCAAGCTGTCCGACGGAGAGAAGAAGATTCTGCCGTTCCTGATGTCTGTGCCGGATAAGAACGGAAATATGAATATTTCCGCGTCTCCGAAGCCGGGCATTGAAACGGAAAAAACTCCGGATAAGCCGAAGACGCCGGGCAAAACCAAGCTTCCGCAGACCGGTCTGGTACTCTGGCCGGTATTCATGCTGGTGGCCGGCGGTCTGCTGCTGATCCTGGTCGGCACCTGGCTGCGCAGACAGGACCGCATTAAGCGGAATGCAGGTGCCCGCGGCGGAAACGGAAGGTCGTAAAATCAAAAAATCTGCTGTACGGAACGAAGACGCTTCTGAGAATCCATCAGACAGCGTCTTTTTTGATGGCAGCGGCCGGCGCCGCGGTTTCTTGACATTAAAGCGAAATGCTTTATCATTAAAATATGAAGAAAAGACAGGAGGTAAGTGAGAGGATTATGAAAAATAGCAATTGGAAAAAACGGTTTCTGATGCTGGTGCTGGCAATGATTCTGCTCCTGGCGCAGGCGCCGCCGGCGGTTATGGCGGCCAGTCTGCCAAACGGCTGGTGGCCGGTTTGGGAGGCCTACCAGAAAGCGGAGTCGGGCGGCAGCACGGACACCCTGCTGAAGCGGGGCGATGACGTGATCAAATTCTATTCGAACAAGACGCTGAACACGGACATCGCGAACCAGCTGTATATGGTGTATTACACCCGTATGAACAGGAATATTTTCGAGGACCGGGGCGATTATGCTGCCGCGAAATCCAACCTGAGCAGTCTCCTGTCCATCAGTGAATATCTGACGGCGCACGGAAATGACCGCAATGATATGATTAAGATCTGCAAGACCCGCCTGGAGCTGATCGATCCGCAGTGGGGCGTTTACGCCGTCGCCTACAATCAGAACAACACGTATGGTTCCTCGGTGGCGGCCGGCAGCGGCACGTATTACGGCGCCATTTTCGGAAGCCAGAATTTCTCGCAGAAATCCATTACCTCTTTTTATGTGGAAATGGAACGGGAAACCGCGCAGACCTACTCCGGCTACATCAGCCAGCGGGCAGACGGGACGCGGGTCATTCTCATTAACCTGAATTTTGAAAAGGAAGGCGATACCGCCAGAGCGGTGCCGAACGGGACCTATGATTCGAATATCCGGACTACTTTCCGTTATCTGAACACGCTGGACAGTCCGGTGCTGGTGCGGATCGGCGGAGAAATGGACGTGTGGACGAAGACGGTGAAGCCGGCGGATTTCATCAAGGCGTACCGCCATGTGGCCAATATTGCCCGCAAGGAGGCGCCGAAGGCCGAACTGATCTGGTCGCCGAATTCCACTTCTGCATGGGACGTGAATACCGCGGATTTCTATCCGGGCGATTCGTATGTGGACTGGGTCGGTCTGTCCCTGTATTATAACTACGCATCCGAGTATGGCGATTCCCAGACCTGGGTGGAATATACCCGCGGCCAGCGCTTTGCCGATCCGCTGCGCAAAGTGGACAAGGTGTACAAGATTGCGGAGGCCCACAACAAGCCGGTCATTGCAACCGAGGGCGGCGCTACGAGGAATACGAAGAACGACGGATCCGGTGAAACCTGGACCGCCCGGGTGACCGCCAAGGAATACTCGACACTGAACATGGTTTACCCGCGGGTCAAGGCCATCGTGCATTTTGACCGTGCTATTAATGGTAATGATTACAGCCTGAGCGGCGCCGTTTATACAGCGGCCAACAACGCGATGCAGGCCAATCCGGCGCTGATTCAGCCGGGACAGAAGTCGGCCGGGACCTGGGTTCCGATCCAGAAGATTAATGAAACGGCCCGCGATACACTGCTGATTGGCGCGGCAGGCATGACGTACAAGAAGTCGGATATGAGTGCCGTTTACAAGCTGGACAACGGTTCATCGGTCAGCACCTCCGGGTCGCCGAATCATTTCAAAGTGGATCTTTCGAAGATGCAGAAGGGCAGCAACCACCGGCTGGATGTGACGCTGTCGGACGGCAACGGCTACAAGGTGTCGAAAACCTATACCATCGCGCTTCTGTATAATGGGAAGGTGCGCTGCTTCGAAGGCTGGCGGCCGACACAGTTCTCGGATGTGAAGGACGGCATGTATTATGTGGATCCGATAAAATGGGCCGTGAAGAATGAAATCACGAACGGCACGTCGGAGACGACCTTCGCTCCGGATGCCACTTGCACCCGCGGCCAGGTTGTGACCTTCCTGTGGCGGGCAAATGGCTGTCCGGAACCGGAAATGCTGAAGGAAAAAGATCCTGCGGATACAGGCAATGACTCTGGTGATGCGCCGGGCAATGAACCGGCGGATGAGCCTGCGGACTCCGGCGATATTGAGACGCCGGAAATCGGCACGGAGCCGGAGGATACGCCGGTCGACGAACCGGGTGACGACGGCGGGCAGACAATCCCGACATCAAATCCTTTTACGGACGTAAAGGAATCGGACTATTTCTATAAAGCTGTGCTGTGGGCCGTGGAACAGGGCATTACCACCGGCACCTCGGACACAACCTTCAGCCCGAATGCGGCCTGCACCCGCGGCCATGTCGTGACGTTCCTCTGGCGTTCCGCAGGGGAACCGGAAGCCGCTTCGACAGCCCATTCGTTCAAGGATATAAAAAGCGGGGATTATTATTACAACGCTGTGCTGTGGGCCGTGGAGAAGAACATTACCAATGGTACCACTACGACGACGTTCAGTCCGGGGCAGGCCTGTACCCGCGGACAGGTGGTAACGTTCCTGTACCGGGCGCAGAAATAGATATGCCGGAACGGCAATTGCAGATGGGAGATCATGATGAAGAAAAAATGGGGAGCCGGGATCCTGGCTGTGCTGCTGGCGGTGGTTTCGCTGACTGTGGGGATGACCATGACGGTGGCGGCAGATAATGAGCAGGATGGTTCCGGCAGGATAACGGCCTTTGCCGACGATGACGGCAGCGGCAACTGGACCTGGGCATCGAAATTTATCTATGCCTGCGCGGAGAAGGGCATTATCAGCGGTTTCCCGGATCAGACCTTTCATATTGAAGAGGGGCTGACCAGGGAACAGGCTGCGAAGATTATCGCGGAAGCTTTCCAATTGCCGGAAGTAGATGGAACGGTGCCGGAAAGCAACGGTGGTCCGGATTCCGAAGAGCCGGGAAAGGATACCGGGACTCTGCTTTCTGCCGATTTTGCGGACAGCGATTCCATACAGCCGTGGGCAGTTCCGTATGTGGAGCGCTGCGTACAGGCAGGTGTGATCAAAGGGTATGAAGATGGCACTTTCCGGCCGCAGAATACGGTGACCCGGGCGGACTTCTGCAAGCTGATCTCCTCTGCGGCGAAGCTGAGCGGGGAGAAAGGAAAAGCCGCTTTCCGGGATGATGACGGTGCCGGCAGCTGGAGCTGGGCCTCCGCCGGAATCTATGCCTGCTACCGGAACGGGATCATCGGCGGATATGGAGACGGCGATTTCCTGCCGGCCAATCCGGTGACCCGCGGACAGGCGTCCAAAATCATTGCCATTGCAGGCGGGCTGGCGGAGCCGGAGCAGGTGACGGAATACCAGAAGTATGCGCTGGCAACTGCAGAGACATTAATCGCAAAAGGGATTTATTCCTTTAATGAGCTGGTAAATGTGCTGGCGTATGGGAACGGCTATATGGTAAGTGAAGCCATTTACGCCGCGATCAACTGCGGTGCCGACTGGACGGATATGGCCATGAAACGCGCGGCCTCGATTCTGGAGGACGCCGGTACAGAAGGAATTACAAGGGATGATTTTGTCAAACTGATGACAGATCAGTTCGGATTTACGAGCGGGCAGACAGAATATGCCGCGGAGCACTGCGGTGCGAAATGGAAGGATCCGGTTCCTCCTGATATGGTGGTACAGTGGCAGGATTTCTGGCAGTGGGGAGATGCGGACGATTATTTGGACCATCCAACCCATGCTATTTCTGTTGTATCTCAGCATACCTCTCTTTATGCAATCAGCCCAAGGCTTCTTCTGTATTCTATCGGGCTCATTCCGCCAAGGGACATCTTTATACGATCT
>JAFWDF010000017.1 GCA_017534025.1 Bacillota bacterium | reverse complement strand
GCGGTAGTCCGCAAGGGCTCGTGGGTTCGAATCCCACCGCTTCCGCCATAACAAGGGGCTGTTGCACTTAACAATCGATGTCACGTGCAACAGCCCCTTTACCTTTAAAAGCTGGAGGAGATTTTCAATGATCAGCGCCGGGGACAAATCAACAACCGCTCCCAGCGGCTGATCATTGGACCTTTTCACTTTAATTTGCTGCAAATGTCCACCACAGTGGACATTTCCTTTTAAATCTTCATGAAAGGTCCAATGATCACCTCTTAAACCAGTAGTTCGGCGTTGCTAACCGACTGATCGCCGGACCTTCTCATCTTTATTAGCAGAAAAAAGCTGCTGCACTGAACAACACATGTTTTGTGCAGCAGCTTTTTCATTTTTACAAAAGAAAAACTGCAAAGTATACTCCGTAGCATGCCAGCATGAGCAGTCCGGTCCAGCGGGACAGCTGGCGTGTCCGGAAACAGCACAGGAAAAGCAGTACTGCAGCTCCCAGGGCTACCAGACAGTCCGTCCGGAAACTCTCGGCAAAACGAATCGGTATAATCAGGGATGACGTGCCGATAACGAACAGAATATTGAACAGATTGCTGCCCACGATATTGCCGATCGCGATATCCGCATTTCCCTTTCTTGCCGCTGTGACAGAGGTGGCCAGCTCCGGCAGGGACGTTCCCAGTGCAACGATAGTCAGCCCTATAAACCGCTCACTCATGCCGAAGGTTTCTGCAATGGCGCTGGCGGCGTCCACCGCAAAATCACTTCCCAGCACAATCATAACGACACCGAAGATCGTCTTCGGGATCATGATTTTCAACGGTTTTTCCTTCACGCCTTCCGGTGCGTCCGCCTCTCCGTTTCTCGCCATCCGGAACAGATAAATCATATATACGATAAAGGCTGCCCAGAGAATGACCCCGTCGATCCGGCTGATCACACCATCCAAACCCAATGCGCCGAATAAAACCGTTACGGCAATCATAAACGGCATCTCATAACGGATCGTCGACCTGCCTACCGCAATCGTCACAATCGTCGCTGTAATACCGAGAATCACCAGCACATTCATAATATTGCTTCCCAGAACATTCCCTATGGAAATGTCGGCATTGCCCTTGAATGCACCGGCAATGCTCACGGCCGCTTCCGGTGCGCTGGTCCCCATGGCAACAATAGTCAGCCCGATCACAAGTTCCGATATACCAAACCTGGCCGCAATGCCCGAAGCCCCTTCTACAAACAGATCGGCTCCTTTAATCAGCAGAACGAAGCCTGCTATCAGAATAATAAAATGTAATAGTATGTTCATGAAATACGATGTTTCCCCCTCTTGAACAGCCGGCTGTTATCCGGCTGCGTTTCCGGATTGCACCGGATCATCCACCAGTCCTTCGATGCCGGCACTGCCGGTGTTGGAGTTTTTCCCTCCGGAAGCATTATCATCCACAACACCCTCCGGCAGATTGCTGCCGGAATTATTGCCGCCGTTATTTTTCTTGTTATTGGCATTATCCGCCGCTGCCTGTTCCTGCGTATTGTTCGCCGCCTGCTCCGAAGCATCGAGTTCGCCGCTGCCTTCATACGTCTTTTCCGTCAGGCTGATCATACCGTACTCGTTTTTCAGGGACAGAATCCGCGTTACACTCTGATCGATCATTTCCTCGGTAATGGAACCGCTGCTCACTGCGGCTTCCACCGCCTGTACCGCCGCCTGCAGATCCTTGCCGGTATAAACCAGGTCGGCGCCTGCGCGAATCGCACTCAGGGCGAGATCGGAAACCGATGAGCCGTCCGAAGCAGCCAGAAGGCTGAGATCTTCCGTCATGACAACACCGCTGTAGCCGAGATCATTCCGGAGAATATCCCGGATCCAGTCTCTGGAAACCGATACCGCCTGGCCGTCCACATCATTAATAATGAGATTGCGCGCCACCGCGATCTTCGTCCGGCCGTTCAGCTGTGTCTTCAGGGAATCCAGATATTTTTCACTGATTTCCTCTTCCGTCATCGAGGCAATACCGGCGTCCGCCGTACTGTCTGCAGGGAAATACGAAATCGGAATCGAAGCCTTCTGATTATCTTCGCCAATCTGAATCCCTCCGCTTTCCGCCGGAGTCACGATCAGCAGACGGATACCGCTGCGCTGCAGCGCATACTGCTGGGTGTTATCCAGCATCGTCTTTGTCTGCTCTTCATCTTCAAAATTTTTCTCCGCGTAAGCCAGGCCGCCAGTCGGATACTTTTCCAGGCAGGTCTGCGTAGTGGATCCCGCCTGCACCGCGGTTTTAATGCCGGTCAGCGCCTCCGGTGAGGTCACGAACATCTGCGAAACCTTTTCATGAAGCGTCATGTCCTTTAAAACAGCTGCGACGTCCGCGTCTTCTGTTTCCTCATCCTCGCTTTTATCCAGCACATTCTCCATCGGCTCCCGTTCGGAATCAGAGTAACCGGAATTAATATACACGATTCCGTGGTGGTCAAACAGTCTGGTTCCCACTGCATACCCTGCGGCACCGATTGCCAGTACCACAATAATACAGATCACAAGTGCTCTGAAAATTCGAAATCGATTTCTGGACTTTCTGGTACTCATATTAATCTCCTTATCCACTACCGGGTATTCCCATTCCGGAATACACAATTCATCAGATCATGATACCGCGCGCTTCCATCTCCATCGCCGCAATGTCCTCATCATCCAGATCATTATACACGGTTTCAAAACCGGTTCTTGCCTGTTCCAGCTGTTCATCCCATTCAAACACCAGCGCTTCCTCTTCCGGTGTCAGAGTCGTTCTCCATGTCGCTGTGCAGATCCGTTCATCTTCCGTTTCCCACAGATGGCGCAGCACTCTTCTGGTTTTGTCATCGATCATTGTTTCATCAGTCCTTTCAACGAATACACATTTTTACCGCTTATTTAAAAGCAGATATCCCGGAAGATAGCGTTCTTCCGGATCAAACACTACAGTTACGGCTTCCCTTTCGAGCGAGTCCGCCTCCACCAGATCATAGATCAGAGGATCGCTGAGCAGGCGTTTCCAGACGGTATAGGTGGCCCGGACAAAAGGTCTGCCAAGTGCCATGGCCATCTCCGGATCGGTCAGCGGGCACTCATAAGGAAGTACCATATCATTCAGAATCATCACCAGATCCGACGGGCCGTTCAGGTGCGGCGCCAGCGGAAAGGTGCGGCACTGGATCGGCCGCATGGTCCTGCGGCAATGCTCCGGGCCGCCGCAGCGGACAAAAAAGACTTTGCCGTTCCACGAATCCGGATAATCCAGGTCTTCCGTACTGTCTTCATGCCAGGCAAGCCAGCCGTCCTTCCGGTCATGGATCTTATCTTCACCGGGAAGCAGACTCATGCCCATTTCCTCGTCATCCTCCTGCTGCACATCCCGGCAGCAGGCCGCCCCGCACAGCAGGCCGCAGTCAAACTCCAGCGGAGACACCCGGTCCAGCAGCCGGTACATGGCCCGGTAAGTGCCCGCCCGGATCGTCGATTTAATCATATCAGATTTTCCCGCCTTTTGCCTTGGAGCCCTTTGCCCCGCCGAAGGAATACCCTTTCAGAATATTGGTCTCAATTTCATAGGAAATGGCATTTTCTTCCCGCGCCCTCTTGAACGCCAGGTCAATGAGACGGTTCAGCAGCTCTTTATATTCCATGCCGCTCTCTTTCCAGAGATAGAAGGAAAGAGAACCCGGAATGGTATTGGCTTCATTGACATACACGGTGTTGTCTTCCCCGTCGATCATGAAGTCAATCCGCACTACGCCGGTGCAGCGCATCGCGCGGAAGGTCCGCACCGCCAGACTGCGGATCTGCTCCCGCAGTTCCTCACTGATATCAGCCGGCAGTTTTCTTTTTACACTGGCCATGCCCTTGCTGGAGGAGCTGCTCATGTATTTATCTTCATAGCTGAGAATTTCATCGGTGTTGAACGGCTCTTCACATTCCGAAGCCACCGCGTTCTCCGTATCACCGAGCACGGAACAGTTAATCTCCCGCAGCTGTGTGATCGCCCGTTCGATCAGCAGGCAATGGGCATACTCAAAGGCATAGGCCGCTGCCTCACGGAGCCCTTCCCGGTCCCGGGCAATTTTGATTCCCACACTGGAGCCCAGATTCACCGGCTTCACGATTACCGGATAGGAGAAGCGTTCCTCCACACTGTTGAGCACGGCATCTTCATCGTCTTCAAAATCATAGGAGCTGATGGTCATGCCGTCCAGTACGGGGATTCCTTCCGCCCGCAGCAGATTCTTCATCACATACTTGTCCATCCCGACGGCGGAGGACATCACATCCGGTCCCACCATCGGCACGCCCATATATTTCAGGTAGCCCTGCAGCGCACCGTCTTCTACATTCGTACCGTGCACGATCGGGAACGATACATCAATATAGTCGACCGGTTTCCGGTTCAGCATCCCGAACGGGAAGCGGTACAGATCGATCCGGTCTTTCCCCTTCACCGGGATTACCTGCTGGCTTTTCGCCAGAAGGCCATTAATATCGCTGAAATTTTCAATAGTCTTCAGCTCCTCACCCGTGAAAAAACGATCGTCATGGGTAATGTAAACCGGCACGATATCATACCTGTCCGTATCCATGGCGCGCATGGCCTGCAGCGCGGAGATGACAGAAATCTCATGCTCTACGCTATTGCCTCCGAAAAAAATGCCTACTTTGATCTTCATGGTCATGATCCCGCGGCCGCAGCCGCGGTTTCCTCCGTTTCTTTATAATGTATGTTCCGGCAGCCCGGATCCGGTCCGCAGCTGCCGCAAAGCTTCCTCAGTAATTATCCGGCAGATCGTTTTCCAGAAGGACGATAATATCCCGATCTCCCGGAATGCTGTTGACGATCGGCCACATCTGCTCCAGCCGGTCCACGACATGCAGATGGCTGCTGTCAAAGGTTTCCGACGCGCGCACGGCATCCTGCAGCGGCTTCGTCTGATTTCTGCCGACCAGAATAATGTAATCGCAGACTTCCGCAGCATGGCGGCCGGCCTCGTAATTCAGCTCGTATTCCTTTTCGCCAAGCTCGATCATACCCGGCGTCACCAGTACCTTCACCGCATCAAAGAAACTGATGGTATCCACCGCTCCGCGGAATCCGTTCGGATTGGAATTGTACGCATCGTCGATGATGGAAACACGGCCGGTCTTTGGCAGCAGCTGCAGACGGTGTTCCACCGGACGCAGCTTCTTCACCCTGCGAACCAGTTCCTTCACGCTGACGCCCAGCGTGTACGCCGCCGAAATCGCCGCCAGAATATCCAGAATATTGTACTCGCCGATGAGATCGGTGGTAAATTCCGCCGTTTCGCCCTCGATGCTGACCGTAAAGCGGCTGCCGGAGGAAGACATTTCCAGTGATTCCAGCCGGAAATCCGCACCGGCATCCCTTCCGAAACCTTTCTGGTTCCGGTCTCCGTGGTAATTGCGGATATATTCATTATCATAATTCAGGAAGACCGTGCCGTCATCCGGAATGCTGTTATACAGTTCAAATTTCGTCGCAATGATGTTGTCGATGCTGCCGAAGGTCTCCAGATGCTGCGGTCCGATCGAAGTAATAATGCCGTATTCCGGGTGTACGATATCACAGATATCCTGAATATCCCGGACCCGCCGTGCCCCCATCTCGCACACGAAAATCTGATGGGTTGCATTGAGGTCCTCCCGGATCGTTTTCGTTACGCCCAGATCGGTATTATAGTTCTTCGGCGTGCAGAGCACGTTGTATTTTCCGGACAGCAGATCGGTCAGGAAAAACTTCACACTGGTTTTCCCGTAGCTGCCGGTGATGCCCACCACGGTGAGGCCGCTCTTCTTCATGTCCTCCAGCTTCCGCTTCGCGTCATTAACATAACTGCGGTTGACGGCTTTCTGGACCGGCGCATTAATGGTATTGACCAGAAAGATCAGGACCGGCAGAAGGAGATACATCGCACAGGCCGCAGTCAGAAGCCAGCGCCCCGCGAATATCCCGGTCAGAATCAGAATCAGCACGAGGATAATGGCATGGGTCACCAGCATGCGGTTCACCCGGGCCGTGTAAACCAGCGGCTTTTTCGCTTTCTGGCGGCGAACGGCCGGCAGAATGGCGGCTGCCCACAGCAGCAGAGCCACCGGACCCGGAAGAATCTTAAACAGAGACAGAATCAGCATCACCAGAGGAATGCAGCAGCACGCGGCCAGTCTTCCCGGACTCCGTTTCATCCAGGCGGTCTGTTCATCTCTTTTATAGGAATTCAGCTGGAACATGTGCATAAGGTACTGCAGAAACAGCCCGTATGCCACGGCAAACGCAATCAGCCAGAGTATATTAAACATCAAGGTTCCCCCACATCTTACTAAGCAAAAAAGTTCTTCATGGCTTCTGCCACGACATACGGATCCTTCAGGAAAGAAAAATGACCCGCGCCTTTAATAACATATAATCCCGCGTCCGGGATTTCCTTTTTCATAATTTCCGCGTCGCGCAGCGGTGTCGCGTCGTCCTCATCGCCCCAGATCAGCAGGGTCGGCGCCTTGATATTCTTCAGATACGCCGTGAGGTCCTCATTGATCACCCGCACCATGGTCTCCCGCAGGGGCCCGCTGGCATTCCGGTAATCCGCCGAGCCGAAATGGCTCCGGAAACGTTCCAGCGCGTCCGGAAACATTTTTTCCACCGGCTTCAGGCCGAGCACTTTCTTGCCCGCCTTGAACACTTTGATCTTAGCCTCTTTTTTCATGTTTTTCGGAGGCCGGATCCCAGCGCTGTCCACCAGCATGATGCGATGAATGGAAAACGGGTTGTTTCTGGAATTCATTTTGATAATGACTCTGCCGCCGAAGGAATGGCCGATCAGATTCACCGACTGCAGCCCGAGATGCTCAATAAATTTTACCGTAATGTCGACATAATCATCCACACACCAGGATTCCTTCAGCTCGCCGCTGTCCCCGAATCCCGGGAAATCCAGCCGGATCATGCGGAAGCGGTCCTTCACCAGGCCGCAAACCTGATCAAACGCCCGCGCATTGGAGCCCCAGCCGTGCAGGAACAGCACCGCAGGACCTTCACCGTCTTCGATATAATGGAGTTTCATGCCGTCTATATAACAATCCATAATAATGAACTTACCTTCTCTCTTTCAAAACATTATAGTTATTATATTTTATCACTAACGAAACCGGTTCGCAATGTCAGGATTGGATTCTTAACGGTCTGCATGACGGAAACAGAAAAGACCGGATATCCCCGACAGGATTCCGGCCGTGTTTTCTTTTTTTGTTTTCCTAGCAGATGCGCGGAAGCAGTTCTCCCCGCGGCGGCGGAAGCAGTGTTTTCCCGCCGATTTCCGTGGTTACGGTTACCCGCCCCGGCATATCCTCCGTTACATGGCCGATAATGGCGGCCTCCTTTGAATAAGGGATTTGCCGGATCGCCTCCAGGACCTGTTCCGCCCGATCCTGCGGAACAACCATGACCATCCGCCCTTCGCAGGCCAGGTACAGCGGCGAAAGACCCAGCATGCCGCACACGCCCTGTACAGCGTCCTGCACCGGCAGCTTTTCTTCCTCAATGTTAATGCCTGTGCCGCTCTGTTCTGCAATTTCGTACAATACTGTACCCACGCCGCCCCGGGTGGCATCCCGGATGACATGGATCTCCGGGCAGACATCCAGCGCCGCTTTGACCGTACCCCACAGCGGCGCGCAGTCGCTGGTCACATCCGCATCAATGCCGAACTCGTCCCGCGCCAGCAGAATGGTGCATCCGTGCCGGCCGATATCCCCGCTGACCAGCACCGCGTCTCCCGGCTGTGCCAGTGCGCCGGAGGTGGATACATCCTCCCGGATTCTTCCCACGCCGGTGGTTGTGATGAACACACCGTCCACCTGGCCTTTGCCTGCGACCTTGGTGTCGCCGGCCACAATCCGGACGCCGGTTTCCGCTGCCGTTTCCGCCATGGACTGCGCCAGCTGTTCCAGGGTATCCATCGGGAAGCCTTCCTCAATAACAAAGGCGCAGGACAGATACAGAGGCTCTGCACCCATGCAGGCCAGGTCATTAACCGTGCCGCAGATGGACAGTTTCACGATATTTCCGCCCGGAAAAACCGCCGGAGAGACGATAAAGCCGTCCGTGGAAAAAGCGTACCGGCCGCCGTCCAGCGGCAGCACCGCGGCATCATCCGCCGTCAGATCAGGATTATCAAAATATTTCCTGAAGATATTCCCGATCAGCGCGCCAGTCTGGCGGCCGCCTGCGCCGTGGGCCAGTGTAACAAATTTTTCATTATCCATTGATGTACCCTCCGTACTGATAATATGCTGAACATGCCCCTTCCCCGGAAACCATGCAGGCTCCCACCGGATGATCCGGCACACAGGCCTTTCCGAACAGTTTGCAGTCTGTCGGCCTGCAGATACCCTGCAGCACTTCACCGCAGCGGCAGGCAGTCGGCCTGGCGGCATCCATTTTCGGAATACCGAAACGGATTCTGGCATCGTAAACGTCTCTTTTTTTCTTCAGCTGCAGACCGGAATCTGGAATAATTCCGATTCCGCGCCATTCACTGTCACACGGCTCCATCCATTCCTCCACCAGCCGAACGGCAGCCGGACTGCCCTCTCTGGTTACTACCCGCGGATAGGCGTTGACAAAAAACGGTTTGCCCTCCTGCGTCTTTTTGACGATCAGAGCAAATGCCAGCAGCAGGTCCGAAGCCGTAAAGCCGGCAGCTACGCCGCTGATTCCGTTTTCCGCAGCTAGCTGCTCACACAGCCCGGTACCAATGATGGCATGCACGTGCCCCGGATACAGGAACGCATCCGCGCTGTCCCCCATGGCCAGATACGCGCCCGGCATGGTTTTGTTCGCGGTCAGCAGGGAAAAGTTCGTAATGCCCGCTTCCTCCGCCTTCTGCAGTGCCAGGCAGGACGCCGGTGTCGTCGTTTCAAATCCGACGGACAGAAAGACCACTTCTTCCTCCGGATGCTCTCCCGCATAGCGCATGGCATCCTCCGGTGCGTAAACTACCTGAATGCGGGCTCCCCTGCTGCGGGCATCCGCCAGGGAAGAACGGCTGCCCGGCACGCGAACCAGATCCCCGAAGGTGCAGATTGTCACGTTTTTTTCCAGCGCCAGCCAGACGGCTTCATCTATATACTCCGCCGGAGTAACGCAGACCGGACATCCCGGTCCGGAAATGACCTCCAGCTGTTTCGGCAGAACGCTGCGGATTCCCAGCCGGAATATTTCATGGGTATGCGTACCGCAGACCTCCATCACACGGATCGGCGGCCCGTCATATTCAGAAAGAATTTTCCGGGCCAGTTCTGTTTGCGCATTCATTTCAGCAAATCCTCCAGCATCTCATTTTCTTCATCCTGTATTTTGGCAATGGCCATGCCGGCGTGTACCATTACATAATCTCCCGGTTCCAGGCCTTCCAGAAGCTGCGCGTCCACTTCCCGCTTCGCGCCGGACGCGTCCACAACTGCCATATTCCCCTTCAGATTCATCACTCTGGCCGGTAATCCTACACACATGCTACCTTCCTCCTGTTCCTGCACTGCGGACAGCAAAGTGCCTCCGCATCCTTTTCCCTTCATAATTTTATCGATTCAGTAAATACATTCCATACATGGCCTGTCCCAGACAGAGCCCGCCGTCGTTAGGTGCCAGGCTGTGATGCCGGAGAACGGTAAATCCCTCTTTCTCCAGCCGGTCGCAGCAGAGCTCCAGCAGCAGGGTGTTCTGAAAGACGCCGCCGCTGAGACAGACCTTTCGGCGGCCGGTTTCCCGCGACGCCTGCCGGCAGGCCTCTGCGATCATTTCTGCCAGTCCTTCATGGAAGCCGGCAGCCAGTTCTTCTGTCCGAAGATTCTTTTTTCTTCCTGCAAGAAGGTATTCGATCAGCCGTTCCGAAGGCAGCCGGTACAGACCGTCCGCATCCTTTTCTCCTTTCGGATCCGGCAGAGATCCGGCAGAACCGGACCATCCGCCTGCTTTCATCGCCGCGAACTGCAGGGCCATGGAGGCTTCTCCCTCAAAGCTGCTGCTGCGCCGGATGCCCAGAAGAGCGCTGGCTCCGTCGAACAGTCTGCCGGCACTGGTAGACAGCACCGAATTGATGCCTCTCTCCTTCATAACGGACAATACCTGAAATTCTTTTTCCGTACAAAGCGCCAGCTGCGCGGACAGGGAAGCCGCTTCCTCCTTCCTGCTGCGGTCCAGCAGCATGGACGCAGCAATCCGCCAGCCTTCCATTGCGGACAAATCGCCGCCGATCTGGCGGAACGGCCGCAGACTTCCCCACCGTTGGAAATCCTCCGGATCCGCCAGCAGAATCTCACCTCCCCAGATGGTGCCGTCCGTACCGTAGCCGGTCCCGTCAAAGGAAACGCCGATCACCGGTTCCTGCACATCATTTTCGGCCATGCAGGAAAGAATATGCGCATAGTGATGCTGTACCTGCACGACCGGAATCTGCAGGCGGCGGCCCGTCTCAAAAGCGAATTCCGTAGTGTTATAACCCGGGTGCATATCGCAGACAATCAGCTCCGGTTCCGCTTCCAGGAGCTCCAGCATTCTGCCGGTGGATTCCTCCAGGGCTTTCACGGTCCGCAGATCCGCCATATCCCCGACATAGGAGGAAGGATACAGCAGATCATTCTTTCCCACACAGAATGTGTTCTTCAGCTCACCGCCGATGGCGAGCACGGTGCCCTTCCGGCCTCCGGAAAGCATAAACGGAAGCGGCGCGTAGCCTCTGGAGCGCCGGATCATGTACGGCTCTCCGCGGAAGCTGTCCATAACCGTATCGTCGGAACGGATCAGAATCGGCCGGTCGTGGGACATTATGAGGTCACAAAGACCTCCCAGTTCTTCCCGGGCATCCCGGTCATCCCGACAGATAGGCGCACCGGAAGCATTGGCACTGGTCATGACCAGACAGTCCGGCATCTCCGTGTCATCGGCATCGCCGCAGTCGAACAGCAGCAGCTGCACCGGCGCATACGGGAGCATAACCCCCGCTTTCGGATTGCCCGGTGCCACGGAAGGCGCCAGATATCCGTCCGCTTTCTTCGGAAGAAGCAGAATCGGTTTCTGATGTCCGGTCAGCACCGCCTCCTCCCGGGCGGAACAATAGCATTCTCTGGAAACCGCCGCCATATCCTTCATCATGACAGCAAAGGGTTTGACCGGTCTCTTTTTACGCTGCCGAAGCAGCTGTACCGCCTCTTCATTGGTCGCATCCGCACAGAGATGAAAACCGCCGATCCCTTTTACTGCTGCAATCTTTCCCTGCGCCAGAGCACGGCGGACTGCCCGGAGAGCCTCCATGCCCCTCTCCGGCCGGTCCAGAAGATACAGCTCAGGACCGCAGTCATTGCAGCATACCGGCTGCGCATCATAACGCCTGGTGGCAGGATCTTCATATTCCTCTGCACAATCGGGACACATCGGAAAGGACTTCATACTGGTGCGATGCCGGTCATAAGGCATGCCGTCCATGATCGTCAGCCGCGGTCCGCAGCAGGTGCAATTAATAAAAGGATGCAGATAACGCCGGTTTTCCGGGTCGTACAGTTCCTTTTTACAGTCTTCGCAGATAGCAATATCCGGAGACACAAAAATCTCACCGGACACTTTTCCGCTTTCGGCAATGGTGAACGTCCGGATTTCCGGATCCTGCACAGCCGGTTCCACATCCATTTTCAGAATAACCGCGCGGGCAGGCGGCTCTTCCCACACAGCCCGGACAAAATCCTGCACATTCTGTTCCGTTCCCTGCGCGAAGATTTCCACATAGGGACCCATATTACAGACAGAACCGGCAATATCATATTTCATCGCATGACGGCTCACCGTAGGACGAAAGCCCACGGCCTGTACGATGCCGAACACCCGTATCCTTACCGCTGCGCCAGTCATGGCTGCAGTCTCCCCGACAGCGCGAAATGCGGCAGATCCCACCAGGCTCCGGCGTATTCCGGAACTGCTCTGGCAAGCAGTTGATCGGCAACGATCAGATCATATCCGCCTTCTCTGACCAGCGACATCCATTCCTCTTCTTCCCTGAGCACGCGGTCTCCCGGTTCCTGCAGGGACGGTTCCATGCCAAACCAGCTTGCCACATCCACGGCCGCACCCGTGCGGTCCCGCAGGATATTCCGGATCCCGCAGGCCAGCACCTGCTGGTGAACCACCAGGACCCGTTTCGGCGGATGTTCCGCAGCCGCCTGCAGTTTTTCCTCCAGCGGCAGGATCCATTCCGGATCGCACCAGATCTCATAAGGCGTGCCATATCTTTCTTTTAGATATTCCGCTGCAGGAATAGCCGATGGCGAGACCACCAGATTCTTCCTCACCAGAGCAGCTGTCTCCATCTCATCAATGGCAGTATAGATATATACGGAATCGCAGCCTTCCCGCTGCTGTACTCCTGCTTTAATGGATTCCAGTTCCTCCCCGGAAAAGGCCCGATGGAAACTCAGGGGCGTCAGGCCCAGTATGCCCACAGCATTCCTGCCGGATTCCGCCGGTTCTCCGGTTTCTTCCACCGCCAGTCGGACCAGCTCTTTCCAGGCTTTCTTTTCCCCTTCATCATAGCCGGCCGTGCCATCCGTATTCACCATCATCACCGGCAGACCGGTCTTTTTCCGGATCATTCTGCCTACCGCACGGTAATCCGTGGCAATGACGGCCGGAACCGGTGTCCCGATCACCGCTACAAAGGAAGCCCGGATCTTTTCACAGGCCTTCGCAATTTTTTCCACCAGCTTGTCATCCCGGCCGAGAATGGCATCCATATCCCGCAGGCCGGCGCTGAAAATGGCACTGCGGCTGCCAAACCACCGCGGTTCGTCAAATCCGCAGATATTGCCTGCGCATCCGCCGGCATCCAGAATGACTATTAATCCGGGCAGCATGCAGAAGACTCCCGCCGCGCCGGACTGATCCGGTGCAAAGGGAGGAATTACCAGCCTCAGTCCCTTCATTCTTTTACCTCCTCACGGTGCCATCCGCTCTCCCGCAGCGCCTGCTCACAGGTCCGGAAAAACAACCTTACTCCCGCATAACCGAACGGGGCAGTATCATCGCTCCATTCCACCCGTACACTGTCCGGATGGTAATACCCGGCATCTTTCCCGATTACAATGTCCGCCGCTTCATTACCAATATCGTAATACAGCATGGTCGGTTCCAGATTAGAATAAATTCTGGTATCCGGACTGACGGCTGCAATTCTGCGGATATAAATAAAATCCTCTTCCGAAGGATCCGCAAAGATTTCCGTCACGGCAAACCCGTAGGACAAAAGCGCCGCAGATAATTCAAAGGCATTGGCATTGCAGCCTTCTCCCACTGCAAAGCGCAGCGGTCCCCAGGTATTCCGGAACGATTCGACAGCCTTCTTCGTTTCCTCATACCAGGTCTCATCCTGTATCGTCTCTCCCAAAGCGGCACCGAACAGTCTGTACTGATGCTGAATCTTGTCAATCTGGTACAGCCGGCGGAGTTCGATGGACGGAATCTCCAGCCGCTTCCTGAGATCCTCTGCCGCAAAGCGGGCTTCCGGATCCAGCACCAGATTGAAGTTGGCTTCCGCCATCTGCAGATATTCTTCGTAACTCCCGCATCGCGAAATTTCCCGGATCTTCCGGACGCCCATATTCCGCAGGATCTCATACAATTCACAGTCATCAATCAGCGGCGCAAAATGTCCCAGCAAATTCACCGATGTGCTTTTTTTCGGCAGCGGCTGCAGCAGTGAATACAGTGTCTGCCGCACGTGAACCATCGGCGGTTTCCGGCCTTCCCTGGTCAGCGCGTACATATAGCACGGCAGTACGGGAATGCCCACCAGCCCCTCTGCTTTCCGGCAGATTCGTTCCATATCCGTTCCCAGCAGCGCGTCCACACAGGTTATGCAAATCATGATAACCGACGGTGCTCCGGAAAGATGATCGTACACTTCTTTCACAGCCTGTGGGATCCGGTTCATATGCCGCCCTGTAACGATGTCGGTATCATCCATCATAAGATAGAAAAAGCGTTCACCGTATCCGCCCAGCTCCGTCAGAATCGTAGTATTCCGCCCGCAGCAGGCCGGCGCCACCAGCAGCATAACCGAACCAGGGATAGAAAGACCGGCCCGTTTCACGCCGAAACCCTGCGCCCCCGGAGAATTGAAGGCCAGTGTGGCCGGAGAACTGTATATGAGATGTCTGTTGGAGATCAGTTGCTCCGGCATGCCCGCAAACCCGGCTTCCGCCAGCGCAGCGGCAGAGATACTGTAGGCATCTCCGGCTCTGCTTTCCGTAAATTCTTCTCGCATCATTCCTTTTCTCCATTCATCTGCAGCAGCGCGTCCGCCAGATCTGAAAAAGCCCTGCCGGCTTCTGATTCCGGCATGCCCTCCACAACGGTCATCCCCTGATCCTCGCAGCGGGTGATGTCATCGCTGCGGGGAATCCTTCCGATCACCGGAATGCCGGTCTGCACGGAAAACGCATTGACTTTTTCCGTTTCATCCACCACATTGCGATGATTGAGAATGATACCGCCCACTCTGGCATAGCTCCGGTCTTCAAAATTTTTCACCGCTGTATAAATGTTATTCGCCGCGTAAAGCGCCATTTTCTCCCCGGAGGTCACAATCAGAACCAGATCCGCATAACCTTCCCGGATCGGTGCCGCAAAGCCGCCGCAGACGACATCGCCCAGCACGTCGTACAGTACGACATCCGGCTGGTATTCTGCGAACAGGTTCATATCCTCCAGCAGACTGAAGGTGGAAATGATCCCCCGGCCGGCACAGCCGAGTCCCGGTGTAGGGCCCCCGGTTTCGATGCAGAGTACGCCGCCGAATCCGACCTTCGATATTTCATCCAGCTCCTCCGGTTCCCGGTCATGCTCCCGGAAATAGTCCATAACGGATACCGGCGGTTCTCCCTTCAGAAGATTGAACGTGGAATCCGCCTTCGGATCGCAGCCGATCTGAATAACCTTTTTTCCCTTTCGGGCGAAGGCTGCCGAAAGATTCCCGGTAATGGTGGATTTGCCAATGCCGCCCTTCCCGTACACCGCAATTTTCAACATAAAAAAACTCCTTTTATTCTACCCACGCTGTTTTGTGTAAAATAAAAAGAGTGCCTCTCTGTATGCCAGCTGCTGCCGCATTCCTTCCGCGCAACAGCCAGTGAGGCTGCTGCCGGGGGTAAAACGGACTTCCGGCTGTTATTTTACAACTATTCCAGGGCGGATGATTCCTGACTGTCAGAGTCGCATAATAATATCATTATTCAATTAATTTTATTTTAATTCACTCTCTTGAGAACTGTCAATAATGATCAAAAAAGTTATTAAATTAACGATGCCCGTTTCAGATACTGCACAGTCAAAAATAGGATATCGCCGCAAAAAAGAAAGAAGCCGTTATTCCAACGGCTTCCGATTTTGTGTTCTGGTGATCCGTAATGGACTTGAACCATCGACCTTCTGGTTGTCACCCAGACGCTCTCCCAGCTGAGCTAACGGATCAGATTTCTTTGCATATGTAAGCATAACTCATTCACAGATGTTTTGCAAGCAAATCGTGGAAAGAATCGCGCAGGCGCCTGTATTGCATGCGCCTGCGCTTCCCGTTTTTCAATTGTTATTCTTCACAATCCGGATCATATTCCAGAATATCGCCGGGCTGACAGTCCAACGCGTCACAGATGGCACTGAGAGTAGAGAAACGAATCGAACTCACCTTCCCCGTTTTCAGTTTGGATAAATTCACTTTTGAAATACCGACTTCGGTGGAAAGCTCGTTCAGACTGATTTTCCGATCGGCCATCATTCGATCCAGTCTAAGGACAATTGCGCCCATAACTCACCCCGATCAGTTTACAGATCGTCTCCTTTCTCCTGCTGAAGTTCTACATAGGTATCGGATTCCTCCGCCGGTTCTGAAGCATCTTCAACTTCTTCGCCGGTTTCTTCAGGCCAGGTCTCCGCTTCCGGTTCCGTCAGAACAGAATCGGTATCTTCCGGCAGCGTTTCATAATAATCGTCTGACGGTGCATCGGCATAATCATCATTAACCGCATCCTCAGCCACATCATCCGCCGCATCATCATATGCCAGGTAAAATTCATCCAACTCATCTGCAATTTCTCTGTGCAGAATTGCACCATACTTGAAAATTCTGGTCAGTGCAAGCACGATCAGAGCCATGAACAGCAGGCCCAGATGAATGTTCGACCGTACGCTGCCGCCCTCCTGAGCCAGATAATCCAGAACTGCCTGGCCGCAGGTCAGAGCAAGGCTCCAGAACAGAAGCGCAAAACCGAACCCGCGCATCCGCCGGATAACGGACTTCTCGAACGGAGAATCACAATAGCGCAGTGCTTTGCAGAGAGAGGATCCCACAAACAGAACGATCAGGAAAAGCGCTGTTTCTATCAGGGACTCCAGCAAGGCGTACCGGATATCCGTCATCGTAAAACTCTTTGGCGCGAACCCTTTTACAACGGCGTTAATGAAATGATCGGTAACCTTTTTGTACTCGATAGTAGCGCCCTGTTCCTTCAGCAGATCCTGCAGGCTGGTATCTTTGTCTCCAAGCAGTGAAGACGCTATGTCTCCCTTGCCGCTGAGCAGCGCCTGCTGATCAGACGGCGAGATCGTTTTGCCCGTAAAGCCAAAATCCGTGCTGACATCGACATTGGAAGAAACCTTCAGTTCCAGTGCTTCATCCGGCAGTCCGATGCTGACAATAGAAGCCACCGCCAGTGCAAGCAGCAAAATGATGACAACAATCTTCATAATGAGAGCAACAACCTGGGAAAAATGTCCCAGCCTGTTGATTTTTCTGATGGTCTTTTCTTTCATCCTGCAAATCCTACCGAACACCGGTTGATTACCGCTGAACCATTCGGAAATCAACCTTTTATTCCTATACTATCAGTATATTATATATTTTATGTTCGTCAATATATTATTATCAATATTCGATAATTTTTTTTCGAAATGTAAAACAAGGAAAATGTTGCCGGAAAACAAAAAACCGCGCCTTTTCATGGCGCGGTTTGCGTTATTTTAATCTTCCTGAAGAACAAATGCCGGCATCAGTCTCAGTTTATGCAGATTCGCTTTATGCAGACGGTCAATTTTCGCTTTGACCGCTTCATCCTCGCAGATTCCGGTAAGTACATAATTGTCCAGCTGTTCGTAAGTGAATCCCAGTTTATCCTCGTCTGACATCCCGCTGAGACCGTCGGAAGGCGTCTTCTGAATCAGATGCTGCGGAAGACCCAGAACCGTTCCGATCTGGCGTACTTCATGTACAAGCAGGTTGGAGAGCGGCGTAAAATCGCCTGCGGCATCGCCGTATTTTGTCGAATAGCCCACATAATCCTCGGACCGGTTGCAGGTATTTGCCACTCTGGCGCCGCCCGGCAGTGACTGCCCCACCGCATACAGTGTTGTCATGCGGATTCTGGCCGGCATGCCGATCATAGTGTCTTTGGAAAGCTCCGGTGCGCCGCATATAGTACTGAATCCTTCGGCCCCCTCAATGGCCCCTTTCAGTCCTTTTACCGCAGCAGAAATATCCACGGTCAGCGAAGGAATGCCCAGATGATTCACCAGTTCGATGGAATCGGCGATATCCGCCTGCACCCCGTCCGGCATCATCACACCGACGACCCGGTCTTTGCCCAGGGCTTCCGCGCACAGCGCCGCGGTCACACTGGAATCCTTGCCGCCGGAAATACCGACTACGCACATGCAGCCCGGACCATTCTCCTCAAAATAGGTCCGGATCCATTCCACCAGATCGTTTTTCACTTTCTCCGGATTCTTCAGCATAAAATACCTCCTGTTATCAATCTGCTTCACTTCAACTTATAATTCTGCAATCTATTCGGACGGATCGTCCATACCTGCTTTATATTTTCTTCCTACTTCGATGCCGGTATCCAGCGAAGCCCCCCGTACGATACTGCCGGAGCCGAACCGCTGCCGGATGGCGTCAATGGCCCTGTCCACCTGCTGCTCTTTTTTCAGATCCTCATCCGGAAACAGCGATAACTGCTCTTCTCTGCTTCTGGTAATGTCGGTCAGGTTGATCCCCAGCAAACGGAGCGGTTCTTTTTTCCACAGTTCATCGAACAGCTTCTCACAGATCCTGTATACTTCCGATGTAATGTCCGTGGGCTGCTGCAGGGTAGTCTGATGCGAACGGTCCACAAATCTGCCGGTACGGAGACTGACTCCTACACAGTATGCCCGGCCGCCTTCCGAACGCATCCTTGCCGTCACGCTGTCCGCAAGGAGAAGAAGAATTGCCAGGGCATGTTCCCTGTCCTCCACATCCTCTTCCAGAGTCACGGAAATATTGTATCCTTTTGCTTCCGGCCTCTCCCCGGATACCGGTGTATCATCCTGTCCTCTGGCGAAAGCCTGGATCTGTGCTGCCGCCTTCCGCCCCAGAACTGCCTGCAGCCGGTCCGGCGGCGCAGCAGCCAGATCCCCTACGGTTCGTATTCCGGCCGCACGGAGACGATCTGCCTTGGATTTTCCGACGGAAAACAATTCTCCCGCCGGCAGCGGCCAGAGTTTATCCGGTATTTCCTCCGAAAAAAGAGTATGCACCCGGTCCGGCTTTTCAAAATCACTGGCCATTTTGGCGGTCAGTCTGTTTTCGCCGATGCCGACATTCACGGTAAAACCCAGTTCGTCCCGGATCCGGTCTTTCAGAATAAGCGCCGCGGCAGCGGGATCCGGATACAGCAATTCCGTACCTGTCATATCCAGAAAACATTCATCCACGGAAAACTGCTCGACCACCGGTGCAAATTCCCTGCAGATCCGCAGAAACGCTTTGGAACTTGTCCGGTACAGACGGAAGTCCGGCGGTACCAGCACCAGAGAGGGACATTTTCGCAGCGCCATGGCAACCGGTTCACCGGTTCGAACGCCGTATTTTTTTGCCGGGATGGATTTGGACAGAATAATACCGGTGCGCTTCGCCCGGTTACCTCCCACGGCAGAAGGAATCAGGCGCAGATCGTCTTCTCCCTCCGCCAGTCTGCGGACGGCTTCCCAGGACAGATAGGCGCTGTTCACATCCACATGAAAGATCAGTCTCTTCGGTTTTCTGTTCATCATTCACCCCAGCAAGCAAAAAGGAAGCTGCCGATCCGAACGGATCCCGCCGCAGCTCCCCGCACGATCCGTTTCCGGATCATTAATCCCGCCATTCACTGTTGATATATTCACGGATCATGCGCTTATCCGACTCGTCGTCAATAAGCCCAATGTGGTCAAATCCGTTCTGGTCTTTCTCCACGCGGCAAGCATCCACCGCAAGGCTGCCGTCTTTCTTCAGCGGCGCTCTGTAAATCGCGAAGGTCTTGTCGTCCATGTCCAGCAATTCCAGAAGTTCGGCTTCCACCATCTCCCCTTCTTCACTCAGCACATGGAACACCTGCACTGCATGGGACGGATCCAGATCACTGATCTGCTGCCCGCCGGTATCCATATAATTCTGAACTAAATTCTTTGGAATGAACGCCTGCTCCGCCAGCGCTTCATTCATTTCAGTCTCTGTTAAGTCAGCTAAATCAATTCGGTCAATTTTATTTTTCATGTGCAATAATCCTTTCCGAACCGGCCTGCCGGACCGGTGTTTGTACTCCGGGAACGAATCCGCACTCCCTTTCCGGAATGCTCCGCGGGCACCGTAATGTAAACCATTAACACGAAATATTATACACTAACCGCCGGGAAAAATGAACCTCGTATTTCAGTAGTTGACAAACACTTCCGCAGCTTATTAAAATTAATTGGAGGTGCGCTCATGACATTTGGCGAAAAAATCAGAGAATTGCGCAGGCAGGCAGGCCTTTCACAAGGCGAGCTGGGCGATGCTGTGCAGGTCACGCTGCGAACCGTTCGCGGCTGGGAAACGGAAGGCCGCTGTCCGAAGAAGCATATCACTTACGTTCGGCTGGCGGAAGTCTTCGGCTGCAAAGTCTCCAGTCTGATGAGCGATCATCCGCTTTCGGAGGATGCTTCCGCTGAAGAAACCGCGGCGGATCCGGCCGCCGGGATCCGGACCATCATGGACCGTCTGGAAGAGCTCTTTACCGGCAGCGCCCTCACCGGAGAAGAAAAACTCTCTCTGGTAACCGAAATTCAGATGCTATATCTTAATTCCATTCAAAATAACAATTAATGCAGAGGTTATTACATTGAAAAGACGAATTTTCATGCTCCTGCTCTGTGCTGTACTGCTGATCAGCGCATCGGGATGCGGTTCCGAAAACAATACCGGAAAAACAGGTGCCGTAAACAGCAGCGAAGCGGGTACGGAAACCCGGACAGGCCCTCTCAGCGGACACCACCTGCAGATATTCTGCGATGTGGACATGCAGGCTCCGCTGGCCGATATTACAACGGCATTCGAACAGCAAACCGGTGCCACCGCCGAGATTATTTTCGGTACGGAGGAACAGCTGACCAATCAGATCCGCTCCCGGTACACCGGCGATATCTTCATCGCTTCTGCAAAGAGTGAAACGGGCACACTGAAAAGCGAAGGCTATATTGCCGATTCCCTCCCGCTGGTTGAAAGACTGCCGGTACTGGCCGTTCCTGCCGGAAACCCCGGACGGATCACCAATCTCAAGGCACTGTCCAGAAAAAAGGTTTATCTGGCTGACACCAAAAGTGATCTCATCGGCAAGATCGGCATCCAGATTCTCAGTGACAACGACATCGACCCTTCCGGCGAAAACATTTCCTTCATCGAAGGGCATGAAGCGCTCCTGGAAGCCCTGCAATCCGGCGAAGCGGACGCAGCGATTGTCTGGAACGAACCTGCCTCCGAAGCGGAAGGCGTTCAGATTCTGCACAGCGCAGATCTGTCAGGCTATTCCCGGACAGTTCCTGCTCTGAGTCTGTCTACCTGCTCCGATAAGGAAGCGCAGGCAGCATTTCTGGATTTCCTGAAATCCGGGGATGCAAATAAAATCTGGAAAAAACACAATTACATCATGGCGTCATAACGCCGTCCTTACCGTTCTTCACCGGCCAGATGGGTGATAAACTGTCTGGCCGAACGACCGGAACGGCTCGTCTGGCGCAGATCCCAGATATTGGCTTCCGCCAGCAGCTGCTCTTCGTCCATCTGCAGGCCTTCCCTCTTCGCAATGGCCTTGACGATTTCATTGTACAATTTCTTATCCGGTGCGCCGAACGTAATGGTCAGGCCGAAGCGGTCTGCCAGCGACAGGCGTTCCTGTATCCCGTCGTTCACATGCACTTCTCCGTTCTCCCCCCGGTCTCCCCACATCTCTTTGACGAGATTGCGGCGATTGGAGGTGACATAAATCAGTACATTTTCCGGCTGCAGTTCCACTCCGCCTTCCAGGATAGACTTAAACCGCTTGTATTCTATTTCTGTTTCCTCAAACGACAGATCATCGATAAAAATAATGAACCTGCCGCCCCGGTTCGCCACGCTGTCCATAATGGCGGACACATCAAAAATTTTGTCTTTCTGAATGCTGATCAGCCGGAGGCCGTCCGGCGCAAAACGATTCAGCAGAGCCTTGACACTGGAGGATTTTCCGGTGCCCTTGTCTCCGTAAAGCAGGACATTGTTTGCCCGCTTGCCTCTCAGGAACGCCGTTGTATTGCGGATCAGCTGTTCCTTCTGCCGTTCATAGCCTACCAGATCCTCGAACGTAATCGGATCCGGATGTTCCACACCCTTCAGGCGGCCTTCCCAGGTAAACGCCCTGTATTTTCCGAGTATTCCACAGCAATATTTATGGTAATGATTTTCCAGCGCAGCCGTAACGCCTTCCGCTTCCGCTTCTTGCAGTGCCTCTGCAACGCTTTGCAGCCGTTCGGAAACCGGACCCGCATACGGTGTCGTACAGACGCTGGGACGTCCGTCGGCGATCCGGCGTACTACTTCCTCCCAGTTTCCGGAAACCAGTTCACGCAGGTCGGCCGCGTCGCCGGCAGCCAGCTGCCGGATCGCGGTATCCTGACGGCCCTGTTCGGCAGCCAGGCTGAAGCGGTTTTCGCTTTCCGCCACCTTTTTATACACATAGTTCTCCCAGTAAGACCCTGTTCCTGCCCCCTCGTCCTGATTGCGCAGGAGACGGCGCTGCAGCTCATAATAGCCCTCCAGTACCGTCGGATTCACATGATCCTCCCGGCTGTGCATCACCGCGTTGTAGATCCGGATCCCCAGCGAAATGGTCTCATCGGTCCGGACATTATCAAAAAACAAAAGCCTTTCTATTTTCATGGACGATTTCCTTTTACTTATGTACAGGATGCGCGGCCGTCAGCTCCGCAACGATTTTCTTAGCCTGTTCGATGGACTGCTCACTGCCTTTTCCTTCAATGACCAGCGCCAGCGCGTCAATCGTTCTGCGGACTTCATCTTCTTTGAATCCGCGGGAAGTCATGGCCGGCGTGCCAAGCCGGAGGCCGCTGGTAATGAACGGGCTCTGCGGATCATTCGGCACGGCATTTTTATTCGTGGTAATGTTGGCCAGATCCAGCCATTTTTCAGCATCTCTTCCAGTGACTCCCTTATTGACCAGGCTGACCAGCACGAGGTGATTATCCGTCCCGCCGGATACCAGTTCAAAGCCTTTTTCCAGCAGCGCGTCCGCCATAACCTGCGCATTGCGAACCACCTGGCGGATATATTCCCGGAAGGATTCCTGCGAAGCTTCGTGGAAGCAGACCGCTTTTCCGGCGATCACATGCATCAGCGGACCGCCCTGGAAGCCCGGGAAAATAGTCTTGTCGATCGCGGCCGCATATTCCTTTGTGCAGAGAATCGCACCGCCGCGCGGTCCCCGCAGCGTCTTATGGGTGGTCGTAGTGACGATCTGGCAGCTCTCCACCGGATTCGGATGGCAGCCCGCCGCCACCAGGCCGGCAATGTGCGCCATATCAAACATGCTGATGGCGCCGATTTCATCGGCGATCTTCCGGAACCGGGCCGGATCAATAACACGCGGATAGGCACTGGCACCCGCGACAATGAGCTTCGGCCGGTGCTTCAACGCCAGTTCGCGGATCTGATCATAATCCAGCCGGCCGGTTTCCGGATTGATGCCATAGGAAACAAAATGATAGGATTTTCCGGAATAATTGACCGGGGATCCGTGCGTCAGGTGTCCGCCGTTGGAGAGGTCCATTCCCATTACCGTATCTCCGTAATTCAGCACCGCCTGGTACACAGCCGTATTGGCACTGGCGCCGCTGTGCGCCTGCACATTGGCATGCTCCGCGCCGAAAAGCGCTTTCATCCGCTCTCTGGCCAGCTCCTCAACTACATCCACGTATTCGCAGCCTCCGTAGTACCGTTTTCCCGGATACCCTTCGGCATATTTATTTGTCAGAACACTTCCCACTGCCTCCAGTACCGCCTCACTGACGATATTTTCGGAAGCGATCATTTCAATTTTGTTTTCCTGCCTGGTTTCCTCCTGGCAGATCGCTTCGAACACTTCCGGGTCAGTCATTCTGATATGATCATATTTCATTTTCCAGTTCCTCTCCTTTTGAAACACGCTGCCTCTCCGGCACCGCATATGCAGATTGTCACCTGATTGTGGTATAATGCTGAAAACAACATTTACAGCGCATATCACAGGCTTCTTCCGGACACCGTCCGAAAAAGCCGTATTAAACGAATTATATAGCAGAAAGAATCATACGTCAAACCATTCCACAGCAAAATGATTTGCTTTTTATCAAGCCGGATTTTAAAATAACCGGAATATCTTTGGAGAACCATCATGGCAGAAAAAATATCTTACCGGCAGATGATTCCGCTGGGACTCACTTCCTTTATTACACCTTTTATGAGCAGCTCCCTGAACCTGTCCATCCCCTCCATCAGCGCGGGATTTTCCGCCGGCGCAGTCAGTGTGGGATGGGTGATCACCATTTTTTTGCTGTTTTCCACTGCTTTTTCCGTGCCCTTCGGCCGGATTGCCGACCTGTACGGAAAGAAAAGGTTTCTTCTGAGCGGCGCGTCTGTTTTTACCGCTGCATCCCTTTTCTGCGGAATGGCGCCCAATCTCCCGGTACTGCTGATCGGCCGGGCTGTGCAGGGATTCGGCGCATCCATGATCTTCGCCACCGCCATGGCTCTGATCTCCGCGATTTTTCCGCCTTCCGTCCGCGGCAGAATGATGGGAATCTCTGTCACGCTGACGTATCTCGGTCTTTCTCTCGGACCGGTGCTTGGCGGGCAGCTGAACCATTATTTCGGATGGCGGTCGATTTTCTTCTTTTCCATGGGGGCCGGCATACTGGCCTGCCTGGCGATCGTGCTGATTCTGAAAGAACCGGAGCAGCGGCATCCGGACCATATCTCTCTGGATATACCCGGCATTTTCCTGTATCTGGCTGCGATTTCCATGATCCTGTACGGACTGACGGAGCTGACCAGCCATTCCTTCGCATGGCTCATACTGGCTGGCGGAATTCTGGTCTCTGTACTGTTTGTCCGGCATGAGCTGAGAGCTCCGTCCCCGCTGCTGAACCTGTCCCTCTTTACCGGCAACCGGCCGTTTGCGCTGTCCAATCTGGCAGCTCTCCTCAACTACGGAGCGTCCTACTCGGTCAGCTATGTCCTGTCGATTTACCTGCAGAATGTCCGCGGGTTTACGCCCCGCAGCGCCGGACTGCTGCTCATCACGGCGCCCGCTGTGCAGGCACTGTTTTCCGGGTTCGCGGGAAGACTGTCCGACCGGCATTCACCGTATAAGCTGGCCTCTTCCGGCATGGCGCTCTCCGGTCTCGGCATCTGCATGCT
>JAFWDF010000016.1 GCA_017534025.1 Bacillota bacterium | reverse complement strand
TCAAAAGGAGGATACTCATGAAAAAAATTATTGCAATGACCATGACAGCGGCCATGATGCTGCTGACGCTGGCAGGCTGCGGTTCCGGCGGCGCTTCCAATCAGAATGCGGGCTCCGCGGACGCGGACCTGGCTGCCGGCAGCTACAAAGTCGGCATATCCCAGTTTGCGGAACACGGTTCTCTGGACAATTGCCGGGAAGGCTTCCTGGCCGGTCTTGCTTCGCAGGGCATTGAAGACGGCAAGAATCTGCATGTAGATTACCAGAACGCCCAGGCGGATACAGGCACAGCCAGCCAGATTGCGGAGAGCTTCGTCGGCAGTGTGGATCTGATCGCCGCCATCGCTACCCCTTCCGCCCAGAGCGCTTTCAACGCCGCTATGAACACGGATATTCCGACGGTCTACACCGCGGTTTCCGACCCGGTTGCAGCCGGCCTCGCCAATGAAGACGGCACCGGAACCGGCAATGTCACCGGTTCTTCCGACGTTCTGCCGGTATCGGAACAGCTGCAGATGATCCGCACCATGATGCCGACAGCCAAAAAGATCGGTATTCTCTATACTACCAGTGAAACCAATTCGGTCAGCACCATTAAGACTTATGAATCGCTGGCCGGCGACTATGGCTTCGAAATCATTTCCACCGGCATCAATACCATTTCCGACGTAGATCTGGCAGCGGCCAATCTGGTTACGCAGGTAGACTGCCTGTGCAATCTGACGGACAATACCGTTGTAGAAGCACTCCAGACAGTACTGGACAAGGCAAATACCCAGGGCATTCCGGTATTCGGCAGCGAAATCGAACAGGTAAAGAGCGGCTGCGTCGCTTCCATGGGCATCGATTACTACTCGCTGGGTTATGACACCGGCGTGATGGCCGCAAAGATCCTGAAGGGCGAAGCCACCGCACAGGAAACACCGTTCATTTCTGCCAGCCAGGCGGATCTCTATATTAATACGGCTGCTGCGGACAAGATCGGTTTCAGCATCAATGATTCCGTGATTTCCGGCGCCAAGGAAGTGTTCAGCGAAATTACGGTTTCCTAATTAATATTTTGGGGCGGACACCGCCGGATTCTGACCGCCGGCTGCGCGGCCGCTTCATTCGCAGGAGGTTTTCATCGTGTCGTTATTTCTCAGCGTACTGGAACAGGGCATGATCTATGCCATCATGGGCCTGGGCGTGTACATTACCTATAAAATACTGGATTTTCCGGATCTGACTGTGGACGGCAGTTTCCCGCTGGGCGCCTCCATTGCCGCGGCCATGATTTCCAGGGACATGAATCCGCTGCTGGCGGTGTTCGTTTCCTTCTTTGCGGGCGCCATTGTGGGCATCTGCACCGGCGTCATTCACGTAAAGTTCAAGGTGCGGGACCTGCTGGCCGGCATTATCATGATGACGGCGCTCTACACCGTGCATATCCGGACATCCGGGCGGGCCAATCTGCCGATTTACGGAAAGGCTACCATTTTTGATAATGCAATTGTCAACCGCGTTTTCAGCGGCGCGCTGGCGCCCTATGCCACCGTGGTCATCATTTTCATTATCACAATGCTTTCCAAATATCTGCTGGACTGGTATCTCAGCACCAAATCGGGCTTCATGCTCCGGGCGGTAGGCGACAATGAAACGATCGTCACTTCCACCGGGCTGGACAAGGGCATGATCAAGATCATCGGACTGTCGATCTCCAATGCGCTGGTAACGATGAGCGGCTGTATTTACGCGCAGCAGCAGCGGTTCTACGACGCCTCCATGGGGCCGGGCACCGTAGTCATCGGACTGGCCAGTGTTATCATCGGACTGAGTCTGTTCAAAAAGATCTCGTTCATGCGGGTTACGTCCAGCGTGGTGATCGGGTCAATTCTGTATAAAGCCTGTGTGGCTCTGGCCATCAAGGCCGGCCTGCCGTCTACCGATCTGAAAATGATTACGGCCATCCTCTTCCTGGTCATCCTCATCGTCACGATGGACCGGAAGAAGAAACGCATATCCGCGGATCAGTATTTCGACGGCGGCGACGGAAAGACTGGCGGAAATCTCCCTGCCGGCGCGGCGGGCGGCGATCAGCCTGCCGGAAACGAAGCTGCGGAAGGAGGTGCTCCGAATGCTTGAATTAAAGCACATTGACAAAACCTACAATGCAGGTACCGTCAACGAGCATGAGCTATTCCACGATTTCAACCTGTCCATCGGGGAAGGCGAGTTTGTCTCCGTGGTGGGCAGCAACGGATCCGGCAAAACCTCCATGCTGAATGTAATCTGCGGAAGCATCGATATCGAAAAGGGTTCGGTACTGATTAACGGCACGGATATCACCAACCAGAAGGATTTCCAGAGGCACCGGCGCATTGGCCGGGTCTTCCAGGATCCGGCAAAGGGCACCTGCCCGAGCATGAATATTGTCGAAAATCTGTCGATTGCCGATAATAAAGGGCGCCGGTTCGGCCTGAGCCGCGGCATCAACCGCCAGCGCATCGATTTTTACCGGGAGACGCTGGCTGCGCTGGGACTGGGACTGGAAAACAAGATGGATATTCCGGTCGGATCCCTGTCCGGCGGGCAGCGGCAGGCTCTGGCACTGATCATGGCCACGCTGACACCTATAGAGTTCCTGATTCTGGACGAGCACACGGCGGCTCTGGATCCGAAGACCGCCGAGCTGATCATGGAGCTGACGGACCGGATCGTAAAAGAAAAGAAGATCACCACCATCATGGTGACACACAACCTTCGCTATGCGGTTTCCTACGGATCCCGCATGCTGATGATGCACCAGGGAAATATTATCCTGGATAAGAGCGGCGAAGAAAAAGAAAAGCTGCAGGTAGATGATATCCTGAACCTTTTCAATGAGATCAGCATCGAGGTTGGAAACTGAGATGTAAGACCCACGGGATCGTCTCAGCCTTTTACAAAAAATATACGAGGGCAATGAAGGACTGTATTCTCCTTCATTGCCCTCGTTTTCTTTTTTCTTTTAAGCACCGGCCGCCTGCCGTGAAGCAGGCCAGGACCGGATGTGTTGACGAGATTTACTCGCCGGAGCTGCTTCCGCCGCCGGAGTCACCGCCACCGCCGCCGGATTCACCGCCGCCGCCGGAACCGCCACCGCCGCCCGGTGTATCACCACCGCCGCCCGGTGTATCACCGCCGCCGCCCGGTGTATCACCACCGCCGCCCGGTGTATCGCCACCGCCACCGCCGCTCGGGGTATCACCACCGCCGCCGCTCGGCGTATCACCACCGCCGCCGCTCGGTGTGTTGCCGCCACTGCTTGGCGTATCACCGCCGCCGCTCGGTGTGTTGCCGCCACTGCTTGGCGTAGTGCCGCCGGAGCCGCCGCTGTTTCTATTTCCACCGGAACCGCCCGAATTGCCGCTTCCCCGCCATCTTCCCTGATTCGAGGTATTTGCAGCGCTCTTCTGAGCCGCTTTGCTGGTCGATGTGCCGCCGTCGTTCTTGCTGCCCTTGAACGTTGTTTCGTCCTTCGGCTGCTCTTCGCCGAGCTTCGCACCTTCCTTGTAGATCTTGTCGATGCCCGCTCTGACTGCACCTTCCATCGCATCCTTCGCACGGAAATTATTTCTCCAGTAGTACTGGATGTTGCTGAACATCTGGAAGAAATCCCGCTCATCCTTGTCTTCAAGGGAGGCAGTCACTTCATAGCCTTCCTTAAAGAACCCGCTCTGATGAACCAGAGGCGAAATCTTCTTCATATCGGCCGTCAGCTTCATATATTCATTGCCGCCCCAGCCGGCAGCCTGGAAAAACCGCTGCATGAGGAAGCCCGGGCTGATATCGCCGCCCGCGCCTTCAAACGGATTGTTCAGAAGATCCTTGGCCGGCTGATTCGCGTAAATAATATACGGCGTCTCATAATAATTCAGGAAGCCGTCGGAGCTTTCCCGCTCCACGTCAATCCCCAGTTCTTTATACACATATTCGCTGTCGCCCAGCCATGGATTGTGATCGCCGAACACAATCATGACAGCCGGCTCATTAAGCGTATCCAGATAATCCGCCATTCCCGCGATATTATTCGCCGTATTCTCCAGCACCGAGAAATAATTATTCAGAATTCGCTCGGCCTTCTTGGAATACTTTGCCTTGCCGTCTTTCTTCGGATTTTTAATATACGGATGCGAATACCACTGGTGAATATCCGAATACGGTCCGTGATTCTGGTAGGTTACATTAAAAGTAAAATACGGCTGGTCAGACGTGGCCCGGAAGTTTTCGTAGAGCGTGCGGATGTCATTGAAGAATTCATCATCGCCCAGGAAGAAACCGGTTTCCGTCTTGTACCGGTTTTCACTGTAATACGCCTCGTCAAAGCCCAGATATTTATTGATTTTATCCCGGTCATAATACCACTGGTTGCCCGGATGCCCGAACGTGGTATGGTAACCCTGCTCATTGAAATACCGGACATAGGAATTCGTATCCTTTGAGAAGGAATTGAAATCCGTGTAGCCCGTCAGGAACGCCCTCTCCGTATTGACGGTGCCGCCGCCGAAAATATTGGTAATGAGTCTGCCGTGCAGGCTGTGCTTTTCCAGCTCGTGGAATGCCGCGTACGGATCCACCTCAAAATCGATCTTATCAAACTTGCTGAAATCGTTGAATGCTTCACACATGACGCTGAACACGGCAACCTTCTGATCCGCCGGAATGTCATCATAGGTGTATTCCATCAGCTGCTTTTCCGCTTCCTTCTCGTCATAACTGCCGTCGGGAATATTAAAATACTGCTTGGAGGAATACAGAAGCGGATACATGAACCCTCTGGTCACGTATTTTTCCTTGTCCGACCACTGTCCGACCAGATCCGATTCGCCGGTTTCCGCATACACATCATTGTTCAGGTAAAGGAACGGATAGGCCAGCGCGCCGGCCGCGATCACCAGCGCCAGTGCCGCCAGATTCATCTTGCCGCGGTGGAACCGGGTCTTCGCATAGCGGAACATGAGGAAGGTGCCCAGAATGCCAATGAGGATCACCACAATGACCGGCCAGGCTATTTTAATGGTATAGCGCCCGGAAATGTCCGCCGCTTCGGAAATCAGGTCCAGATCCGAAAATACCAGCGGGTCGTCCCGCAGCTGGATTTTATAATAATCGATCACCGAAAGGCCGACTGTAAAAACATACGTCAGCAGGAAACTCACCCACGCCCTGTTAAAAATGAAATACAAAAGGAACAGGATCAGAGCTACCGGCAGAACATTCAGCAGCAGCACCGACGGCCGCGCAAAATACTCCAGGAACAGGCCCGGGAGATATTCTGCCGCACCCATGAACATGGATGCCAGCGCAATGACCAGAGCGCCCAGCAGAAGTACGATTATCATCCGAATGCCTCTCGCCGCAGATCCTACAGACGCCCGTTCATTCCAGAACTTCTCACCGCCGTGATACCGGATCGGTTTCTTTTCCTTCGGCACCTTCGGCACCTCGTTGCTTTTATTTTTTCCAAACATCATTCTGCCTAATCCTTATATCATCCCGCACAGGGAAAACCGTGTCATAATATACCGATTGATTATATCACACGAAATCCGTCTGTTCAACTGCGGGATAAGCCTTTACAAAACTGCTCCGAGACATTAAAATATTTCTTTAGGATAAATGTATTTGAACCGGGGCATCCCTTCTTCCGGGCCCGCCTGCCGGGTAAGAAGCGAACGCTGAAAGCACGCGGCAGACGGCCTGCCCGTGTCATTTAGAACAGGAGATTTTTTATGCTGGATATTTCGAAATATAAAAACATTCACTGCATCGGGATCGGCGGCATCGGCCTCAGCGCCGTGGCGGAGATTCTGCATGACAAGGGTTACAACCTGTCCGGATCCGACATGAAAACCTCGGATGTCACCGCCCGCCTGCAGGAACAGGGTATTCGCGTGTTCCTCGGGCACAGTGCCGATAATATCAAAGGAGCTGATCTGGTCGTCTACTCCTCCGCGGTTTCTCCGGAAAACCCGGAAATCGCCGCTGCCCGCGCAGCAGGCATTCCGACGGTCACCCGGGCAGAAGCACTGGGCGCGCTCATGAGCGATTATGCTACCAGCATCGCGGTATCCGGTACCCACGGCAAAACCACTACCACGTCCATGGTTTCACTGATTCTGGAAAAAGCAGGCACCGACCCGACTATTCTCATCGGCGGCAATCTTCCGGAATTCCACGGCAACGCCAAGATCGGCCACAGTGAATACTTTGTCACGGAGGCCTGTGAGTACATGGACAGTTTCCTGAGTCTCCGCCCGAAGATCGAAATCATTCTCAATATCGATTCGGATCATCTGGATTATTTCAAGGATATCGACCACATCGTCCGTTCCTTTGACCGCTTCGCGCAGCTGATTCCGGCGGACGGACTGATCGTCGCCTACGAAGCCAATCCGTTTGTCGCCAGCATTATCGATGAAATCGACGCGGACCGGATCGTGACCTTCGGCTTTACCAAAAACAGTACCTACAGTGCACGGAACATTGATTTTGACAACAACGGCTTCCCGGGATTCGATGTGGTGAAGGCCGACGAAAAACTCGCCCGCGTTCAGCTGCAGGTGCCGGGCGAACACAACATCGCCAATGCCCTGGCTTCCTTTGCCACCTGCCACACACTGGGCGTGGATCCGCAGGTTATTACAGATGTACTGGCAAAATTCAGCGGTTCCCAGCGCCGTTTTGACGTCATCGGCACCACTGCCAACGGCGTGAAAATCATTGACGACTACGCGCATCATCCGACGGAAATCCGCGCAACTCTCAATGCAGCGAAGAATATGCCGCACGGCAGACTCTGGTGCCTGTTCCAGCCGCACACCTACACCCGGACGCTGGCTCTCTTCGATGAATTCGTAAAAGCCTTTGACAATACTGATGTTCTGATCATGGCGGAGATTTACGCGGCCAGAGAAAAAAATATCTACAAAATCAGCTCCCGGGAACTGATCAACGAGATCAAGAAACAGAACCCGGCCCGCGAAGCTTACTATTTCAACAGCCTGGAAGAAATCGCGGCCTTTGTGGGCAACAATGCGCAGCCGGGCGACATGGTCATCACCATGGGCGCCGGTGACATTTTCAAGGTTGCCGAAATGCTGATGAACCAGCCGAAACACTAAAAACGAAATCGAAAATAAAATAAAAAAGGTTCACTGAACCCGGAAATTCCGCACATGGTGTGCAGAAGAAAACGGTTTGCAGTGAACCTTTTTTATTTGTCCCGGACGCAGGCATGATCCGCTGAAACGCCCCGGAAGTCTTTCTATCAGGCTTTTTCTCTCAGTTCATCATCAATTTCCTGCAGAGGCACACGTGGAACGTTCTCAAACGGATTGCCGGCGCCGCTGCCCAGCAGGATATCATGGACCGCTTTACCGAAGAGTACGGTGCGGATTATGCAGCGAAGACCGTGGCGAAACCGGGATACTCTGAACATCATACGGGACTCGCCCTCGACCTGTATCTCATCATCGACGGACAGGACATGACCAAAAATGAAGATATGGTTCAGTATCCGGAGATCTGGGCAAAGATTCATGAAAAACTTGCCGAGTACGGCTTCATTCTGCGCTATCTGGAAGACAGAGAGCATATAACCGGTTACGGTTACGAGCCATGGCACATCCGCTATCTGGATGACGTTTCCATTGCCAGGGAAATTATGGAGAAGGATATCACATTAGAAGAATATCTGGGCGCAGTAAAATCATCGGATGTGACGATTGATTACGGAACCTCGGAACTGTATACGCAGGAAGAACTGAAAGAAGCGGTCGTTCAGATCAAATGCCAGTACGCATTCTGGGACGGCTGCGAACTGCAGAACATCCGCTATGCCGGAGATGAGGCGAACAGCGAAGAAAACATCCAGTGGCTGAACAGCCTGAGCGAAGACGCATCCTATACAAAGATCGCGGAATTCCTTATGGACTTCCATACCACGCCGGACACGAAGTCGACCTTTGATCCGGACAAGGACTATAAGGATTACCAGTGGTGGCTGGGCCGGACGGAAGACGGCAGCTGGGAAATTCTGAGCAGCGGCTATTAAGAACGGAATACGCAAGGGAGAAGGATCCGCATAATAAAGCACCGTGATTTAACTTCTCCCCCGAATGCCAAAAAATAAAAAGAGCTGTCGCATCAGAGTAATATCTGATGCGGCAGCTTTTATTCAGTCATCTACCCGTGTGATATCCGCGCCGATGGCTCTGAGTTTATCGACAAAATCCGAATAGCCCCGTTCAATGAGGCGAATCTCGGAAATCTCCGTCACGCCCTCTGCCGCCATGCCTGCCAGTACCAGCGCCGCGCCGGCCCGCAGATCGGTCGAGACAACCTGTGTCCCGGTCAGCGGTTTGCTGCCCGGAATCTCCGCTTTGCGGTCATCCGCCTTGATGCCTGCGCCCATACGATTCAGCTCGCTGACATGCATGAATCGGTTTTCAAATACCGTTTCAATGACCATGCTGGAGCCCTCCACGGTCGTCAGCAGTGCCATGAACTGGGACTGCATGTCCGTCGGGAATCCAGGGTATGGCATCGTTTTGATGTCAGTCGCCACCAGCTTGCAGTTGTCTGCGCGGACACGCACTTCATCCATGCCTTCCTCAACGGTGGCGCCGCATTCCTGCAGCTTCGCGATGATCGGGCGCACGTGATCCGGCATCATATTTTTAATCAGCAGATCGCCTCTGGTGATGGCCGCCGCCACCATAAACGTTCCCGTTTCGATCCGGTCAGGGATGACCTGGTGGACAGTTCCGTGCAGTTGGTCCACACCTTCGATCCGGATCGTATCCGTTCCGGCGCCTCTGACTTTGGCACCCATTTTATTCAGATAATTTGCCAGGTCAACAATTTCCGGTTCCTGCGCAACATTCTCGATAATGGTCGTGCCCTTCGCCAGCACAGCGGTCGTCATAATGTTTTCCGTAGCGCCGACGCTCGGGTAATCCAGATAAATCCGTCCGCCGTGCAGCCGTTCCTCTGCGGTGGCCAGAACATATCCTTCATTCGTTTCATAATCAATCTTCGCGCCCATGATCTCAAATCCCTTCAGATGGAGATCGATCGGACGGGCGCCGATTGCGCATCCGCCCGGCAGGGCTACTTTCGCGCGGCCTGTACGTACGAGAAGCGGACCCATCGTCAGAATCGACGCGCGCATCTGTTTCACAAGGCCCGGCCGGGTATCCGGCTTCAGCGGACCCGCCGCATTGAGCTTCAACGTATTTTCATTCAGGTCAAGATCTACCTTAACCCCTATATCCTCCAGAATCCGGCACATGACGTCTACGTCACTGAGTGCAGGCACATCCAGAATTTCACAGTCATCTTCCGTCAGCAGAGCCGCCGCCATAATCGGCAGAACTGCATTTTTGGAACCGCTTATTACAACTTCACCATGCAGCGGTCCATTATTTTTAACTAAATACTTAGCCACATTTACCTCCCCGCGCAGCATATGTATTATTTCTGTCACCCGGCGCAGCGGCCGGCGAATCTCTTTCCGACAGCCGCAGTTCTTTCCGGAACAGCGGCCGGCCACATGCTGCAGGCATTCTTCATGCCCATAACCCTTGCTATTATACAACAAGCCATTCAATATAACAACAAAAAAGGTTTTTTGCCCCGGATCATTATTCCCCGGAGTCCCATTCCCGGCCCGGGATCGCCCTTTCTCGATCTTTCCCTTATGTAAAGTCTTGAAATGCATTTTTATTTGTGATTTAATTTAATGTACCGGATGCCGCAGGGCATCCGGCCATATATCCTGCCGGACAATGCGGCTTTGTACAAAAAGGAGCCAGTTATGAATACCTCGATAACAATCGGTGACGGTCTTCTCATTCTGATCGGACTTTGCGCTGTGATCCTGCTGATTTATCTGATCCGGGTCGTCCGCGCACTGCTGCCGTCCCTGCAATCTCTTTCAAAAATCCTGGACGACACCTCGTCCATGACCGATGTCGCTTCCAAAGCCGTCGTCGGCGCGGAAGACGCAATTACTTCACTGACAGAAAGTACCGATGACATGGCACAGTTCATCTCCGAAAACCAGAGCGCGGTGAAAGCGCTGGTCAGTCTGATCAATGCCGCTTCTGCTTTAAAAAAGCTTTTCGGATAACCTTGACCTCACGGAATTTTTTACATATAATGTTTTATATGACAAATATAGGAATTTTTTGATTACTGTTTTTAACGAATAAAGGAGAGCTACCGTGAAAGCAACTGGAATTGTAAGAAAGGTCGATGAACTGGGACGCATCGTTCTACCGATCGAACTTAGAAGAAACCTGAACATTAACATACACGATCCGATTGAGATCTTTGTAGACGGCGAATATATCATGCTCAAGAAGTATGAACCTGCCTGCATTTTCTGCGGCAACGCAAAGGATATCCGCACAATCCGCGGCAAAAATGTCTGCGCGGACTGCATCAACGAGCTGAAATCCGAATAGAGGATTCCTTCCGCCGGTCCGCATACTGAATCTGACAGCAAAACCCCCGCAGCCAGCCCGGCCGCGGGGGTTTTTATGCGCAATACTCAATCCAAGTTGTACGACATGTAAACCCTGCACTTACTCTTCGTCAAACTTGATGAGCGTGCTGGTGCCGATGGTGTCAGCGCCCGCTCTCAGCATGGCTTCCACCGCTTCCAGATCGCGGATGCCGCCGGCAGCCTTGATCTTGATCTTGTCGCCGACAATCTTTCTGATCTTCTTTACCATTTCCGGAGTCGTTTCACCGTTGAACCCGGTGGCCGTCTTGATGAACGCGGCGCCTTCCTCCACGCAGACATTGGAAACACGCGCGATTTCTTCTTCTGTCAGTACCGGTGCTTCAATGATGATCTTGACTTCACAGAGGCCTTTGGTATTTCTGACAACATTTCTGATCTCGTTGGTCATTTCCTTGTTTCTGCGATCCTTCAGGTAGGCCAGGTTAATCATGTAATCGATTTCTCTCGCGCCCTGTTCTCCCGCTACGATGGCTTCATATACCTTTGCCTTGACAGAACCGCCGCCGGTAGGGAACCCTGCTGTGGATACGATGAGCATGTCTTCGTTATGTCTCATCAGCTTGAAAGCTTCATCCACATAACCGGAATTGATGCACACACCTCTGTATTTGTGCAGCATCGCCTGATTGCACAGGCTCTTGATACCGCCTACGGTAGCGCCCTGTTTAACACTGGTATACTCAATCACCCTGCTGTTCAATTCGACCATTGTTCTTACTCCTTTAATAACTTATATTTTTAATTTAATTCAAAGACATTAATATGTTAATGATCCGGCCGCGCCTTATTCTCAGACGATGATCCGCACCGTCGGTGCCTCATCTTCCGGCTTTTTCGCTTTTTCCAGATAGGCAATATCCGGCAGCTCTCTGTATTTCTGGGCATAATCCAGTCCGTATCCCACGATGAATACGTCCTCTACCTCAAATCCGATATAATCGGCGTGAATGTCCGCTTTGCGGCGCGCCGGTTTATCCAGCAGAGTAACGATTTTGACCGACTCCGCTCCTTTTCCCACCAGATAGACATCTTTCAGATATTTCAGTGTATTGCCGGTATCGATGATATCTTCGATGATCAGAATGTTTTTCCCGGACGGAGACGTATCCATATCCTTGGTGATCCGGACGTTGCCCGTGGAACTCGTGGCATTGCCATAGCTGGAAACAGACATGAAATCGATCTCTACATCCCCGTCAATTTCCCGGATCAGATCTGCCATGAATACCATGGAACCCTTCAGGATGCCCACCGCAAAAATGGTCTTTCCTCTGTAATCCTCCGAGATCTGCCTGCCCAGTTCACGAACCTTCTCCGCGATCTCTTCCTTGCTGATAAGAATTCCGCTTACTTCATAGCCCGGTACATTTGTCATCACACAGTTCCTCCTGGATCAACATTTTCACTCTCTTCAACAACTCTGCCTTCGCCGTCGATAATCGTCATCCCTTTGTAGCGCTTCCTCGCCTCCCGGGACAACGGATTCTCCTCCCTGCCGTACCGGTCCAGTTCCTCCGCCAGATAGGAAAGAATGGCACCCCACAGCACGGCATCATCAATGATGGAGAAGCCCAGCACGGGAGCCGGGATCAGATCAATCGGCGACAATAGATATATTATACCAAAAATAATCAGAAATTTCTTAATTTTTGAAGCAGAAGGATCTCTCAGATAATCTTTAATATGCTTTACCCGGCTGATCAGAACTCGAAATGTGGTAATCCGTCTCATATCGGCCTCCTTCGCAGCGCCGCCGGACCGCCGCGCCGAAGCGCTGCCGCGTCCGCGGCTTCAAAACGCCGGCCCGCAGCCGCCGGATCCGTTCATTTACTCTCCGGCCGGACTGCTGATCAGATCTTCAATGACATCCTTGAGCTCCTCCACACCGGTTCTGGACAGGGAGGAAACCGGAATCAGAATGTCGTCCTTCGCCATGGAAAGTCCTTTCCGAATGGCACGTTCACTGACTTGAAGCTTGTTTTTCGAAATTTTATCGGCCTTGGTGGCCACCACTACGCCGTCCAGCCCGAAATACCGCAGGTACTCGTACATCTGCACATCCTGTGCGCTGGGATCATGACGGCAGTCCACCAGCTGGATCACCCGCATCAGGTTCGGCCGGTGTTCCAGGTAGTCCTCCATCATCTTTCCCCATTTTTCCGTCTGGGAACGGGACAGTTTTGCGTAGCCGTAGCCGGGCAGATCCACGATGCGGAACTGCCCGTCATTAATATCATAAAAATTGATCGTTCTGGTCTTGCCGGGACTTCCGCTCACCCTGGCCAGACCCCGCCTTCCGGTGAGAAGATTCAGCAATGTAGATTTACCCACATTGGACCGGCCGGCAAACGCGATCTCCGGAATATTTTCCGGCGGATACTGCCGGGCACCGGCCGCCACAGCCTCCAGTTTTGCCTTTGTGATCTTCATAGGTTTCTCCGTTACGGTCTGACCAGCGCTTCCGCCAGTACATCATCGATGGTCTTCATAGGCTTGAATACCATGGCATTTCTGACATTCTGCGGTACTTCCTCCAGGTCATCCATATTCTGTTCCGGCAGAAGTACAGTCTTCACGCCCGCTCTGTGGGCTGCGATGACTTTTTCCTTGATGCCGCCCACCGGCAGTACCTTGCCCCGCAGAGTGATCTCACCGGTCATGGCCAGGTCCCGGCGTACCGGGGTATCTGTCAGAGCCGACAGCATGGATGTGCACATGGTCACGCCGGCCGAAGGACCGTCCTTCGGCGTCGCGCCTTCCGGAATATGAATATGAATATCGTTCTTTTCGTAGAAATCCTCCGCCAGGCCAAAGGTTTCCGCGCGCTCGCGGATGAGGCTGAATCCGGCCTTCGCCGATTCCTGCATCACATCGCCCAGCTGCCCGGTGAGCAGGAGTTTCCCGCTCCCTTTCAGCACGGTAGTTTCGATAAACAGCGTATCGCCGCCCACTGCGGTCCAGGCCATGCCCGTCACAGTACCGACCTCGCTGCCTTCTTCCACCCGGTCGTAGAATGCTTTCTTCTTGCCCAGATAGTTTTTCAGGTTGCCTGCCGTAATCCGGTGGTTTTTCTTCTTCTCCGCCGCGCCGCCTTCCACAATTTTTCTGGCGACCTTGCGGCAGACGCTTCCGATTTCCCGTTCCAGATTCCGCACGCCGGCTTCCCTGGTATAGTTGTTAATGATCCCGCGCACGGCGCCCTCAGAGAAGGTAATCTGCGATTCCTTCAGGCCGTTTTCCTTCATCTGCTTGCGAACCAGATGCTCCGTCGCGATATTGACCTTTTCCTCTTCCGTATAGCTGGACAGCTGAATCATTTCCATACGATCCAGCAGCGGCCCCGGAATCGTTTCCGTCGTATTGGCCGTCGTGATGAACATGACCTTCGACAGATCGAACGGCACGTCCAGGTAATGGTCCTTGAAATCGCTGTTCTGCTCCGGATCCAGTGCTTCCAGCAGCGCCGAAGCCGGATCGCCCCTGTAATCGGCGCCCACCTTATCGATCTCATCCAGCAGGAAGACCGGGTTGTTGACCCCGCAATCCTTGATGGAGGTAATGATCCTGCCCGGAATCGCGCCGACATAGGTCCGGCGGTGCCCGCGGATTTCCGCTTCGTCATGCACACCGCCCAGGGACATGCGGACGAATTCCCGGTTCATTGCCCGGGCTATGGAACGGGCGACCGAGGTTTTACCAACGCCCGGAGGACCTACCAGACAGAGGATGTGGCCCTTGAATTCCTTTACCAGGGCACGGACCGCCATGTATTCCACAATCCGTTCCTTGACCTTTTCCAGCCCGTAATGATCCTCATCCAGGATCTTCTGCATGCGCTTCAGATCGATACGGTCCTTCGTGGAATTGTTCCACGGCAGTTCCAGAACGGTTTCGATATAGGTGCGCATAACGGAAATATCCGGCGAGCTCGGCTGCAGCCGCAGCACGCGTTTGATATCTCTCTCCAGCTTGTCGTGAACCGGCTTGTCCAGATGCAGTTCTTCCAGCTGTCCCAGCCATTTCTCGACTTCGTCTTCGATGGAATCATCCTGTCCCAGCTCTTTCTGAATGGTACGGATCTGTTCCCGCAGATAGAATTCCTTCTGGGTCTGCGCCATATTCTCTTTTACTTTTTCGGAGATTTCGCTTTCGATGCGCGCTACCTCCGTTTCCTTCATGATCAGTTCGATCACCTTTTCCAGGCGCTCCGCAATATCCACGGTCGCCAGGATTTCCTCCTTCTCATCCATGCTCACATGAAGATGGGAGGTGATAATGTCCGCCATGCGGCCCGGATGGTCCATGGCTTCCACACCCAGGTACATTTCCTGGGAAAGCTCTTCCGATACGCCCACGAAATCCCGGAACTGGTCCAGCACGGTCCGCTGCAGCGCCTGGATCCGCGGGTCCTCCGGATCTCCGGTTTCCTCCAGGCGTTCGATGCGTGCCCGGAAGTACGGCATTTCCTGCATAATCTCGGAAATCCGTCCTCTGGAGAGCCCTTCAGCCAGCACCCGCAGGGAATTGCCCGGCAGGCGCAGCATCTGCTTAATACGGGAAACGGTGCCGACCGGATAAAAATCGTCCGGCGTCGGCAGATCGGTCTCGGCGTTTCTCTGTGTGACCAGGAACACCGTCTGATCCGTCAGCATGGCGCTTTCCAGCGCATTCACCGACTTTTCCCGGCCCACGTCAAAGTGAAGGAGCATGCCCGGGTATACCGTAATGCCCCTGAGCGGAATCACCGGCATGCCTTCGTCGGGACCGGTGACAATGTGCACCAGATCATCCACGTCGATGGTGTCCCCGTCGATATCTATATAACCATATGCGCTGCCCTCTTCCGGGGACAGCTCTTTTTCCGGATCGTGACGCAGGTTCTCGTCCGGCATTCTCTTATCGTCATTCGACATACTAATCTCCATTCCGCCGCCCCCTTCCCGGGTGCGGTCCTTTTATGATGTTCGCAATATGTCAAAAAAGGGGCATAGCCTTATGCCCCTTTTGAATCTTCTTCCGTCTCAAGAATGAGCGACGGCTCGGTCCTGTTTTCTACAGTGCTCCTAGTAATAATGCATTTCCGGATATCGTCACGGGACGGGATTTCAAACATGATATCCGTCATGAGATCTTCCATAATGCTCCGGAGCCCTCTGGCGCCGGTTTTCCGCTCGATCGCCAGTTCTGCGATCTTCACAATCGCGTCGTCCTCAATTTCCAGTTCCACATTGTCCATGGAAAATAATTTTTTATACTGCTTCAGAAGCGCATTCTTCGGTTCGTTGATGATCCGAACCAGCGCATCTGCATCCAGCTGCTGCAGTACCACCAGCACCGGCAGTCTGCCGACAAACTCCGGAATCAGGCCGTACTTAAGCAGGTCTTCCGGCTGCAGCTCCTCGATCACATTTTCCCCCAGCTTCGCGTTGGAACGGATCTCGGCATTGAATCCGATGGTTTTCTCCCCCAGTCTTCTCTGCACGATCTTATCCATACCGGCAAACGCGCCGCCGCAGATGAAGAGAATATTCTTCGTGTCGATCTGAATGAATTCCTGATGCGGATGCTTGCGGCCGCCCTGCGGCGGAACGCTCGCCACTGTACCTTCCAGGATTTTCAGCAGTGCCTGCTGCACACCCTCTCCGCTGACGTCTCTTGTAGTGGAGACATTTTCGGATTTGCGGGCGATTTTATCTATTTCATCGATATAGATAATCCCTCTCTGCGCTTTTTCAATATCGAAATCCGCAGCCTGGATCAGCTTGAGAAGGATATTTTCCACGTCTTCGCCTACATAGCCGGCTTCCGTCAGCGCCGTGGCATCGGCAATGGCGAACGGCACATCCAGGATCCGCGCCAGCGTCTGGGCCAGCAGCGTCTTTCCGCAGCCCGTCGGCCCCATCATCAGAATATTACTCTTCTGAATCTCCACCTCGTCATCGTCGAAATCAAGGGCGTTGATCCTCTTGTAATGATTGTATACCGCAACCGCCAGCTCTTTCTTAGCCGCATCCTGCCCGATGACATATTCATCCAGCAGGGCAGCGATTTCCTTCGGCTTCGGGAGATCGGACAACTCTTCGTAATCCGCAGTCTCTCCGGACGCCGAGGCAAACTCCTCCCGAATGATATCGTCACAGAGGGCGATACACTCGTCGCAGATATATACCCCCGGGCCGGCGACCAGTCTTCTCACCTGCTCCTGGGACTTTCCGCAGAAAGAACATCTCAACTGTCTGGTTTCGTCAAATATGGCCACTAAGACCTCCTGTTTTTCTCTCTTAATGTAAGGGCATTTGCGCCGGCGGGCCAGTGCCCGCGCAGCACAGTATATATTCCCTGCCCTTTCCCCTTTTAATCACACATTTTTTCAGCCGGCCCGCTACTGTCTGTTCCGGATAATCCGGTCGATCAGTCCGTACTCCAGCGCTTCTTCCGCGCTGAGATAATTGTCGCGTTCCGTATCCTGCTCGATGCGTTCCAGAGTCTGTCCGGTATTTTCTGCCAGGATCCGGTTCAGGGTCTGTCTGATCTTCAGAATATGCTCCGCCTGAATCTTGATGTCGGAAGCCTGCCCCTGCGCGCCGCCGAGCGGCTGATGGATCATGATTTCGGAATTCGGAAGCGCAAACCGCTTGCCTTTTGCGCCGGAGGACAGCAGAAACGCGCCCATGCTGGCGGCCATTCCGATGCAGATTGTCGTCACGTCCGGACGGATATACTGCATGGTATCATAGATAGCCAGCCCGGCGGATACCGACCCGCCGGGGCTGCTGATGTAAAAGTTAATGTCTTTGTCGGGATCCTCCGATTCGAGGAATAAAAGCTGCGCTACGATCAGGCCTGCCGTATGCTCATTGACTTCTTCCCCCAGAAAAATAATCCGGTCCCGCAACAGTCTGGAATAAATATCAAAGGAACGTTCCCCGTTGGCCGTCTGTTCGATGACCATAGGTATCAATGCCATATGAATTTTCCCTTTCTCCCTTTCCTGAAACCTGACGGCCCTGCCTCCTGCATCAGCCGGGCGCCCGGTTCATTTTAGAGCTCTGCGCCTGCGTCTACGGCCGCTTCTGTCGGTTCTTCCGCAGTTTCCGCTTCTCCGGATTCGGTAACGACAGCTTCTTCAACGACCAGATCCATCGCCTTCTTGGCGCAGATGTCTCTGATTACATATTTAATATCCTTGCCGACAACATCTCTCATCTGTTCCGGCTTGAGTCCGTACTGGATGCCCATCTTGCGGATTTCTTCATCCACTTCCTCATCGCTGGCTTCCAAGCCTTCTCTTCTTGCAATGTCCTGTACGATCAGGCTGTTGCGCAGAATCCGTTCGGAATCTTCACGAATGTTGGAACGGAAATCGTCAACGGTTTCGTGTGCGGATTCCAGATACTGTTCCAGAGACATGCCGGAATAGCTCAGCTGCTGGTCGAACTCACGCATACGCTTGTCTACTTCGTGGTCGATCATTACTTCCGGAATATCGATGATGGCGTGATCGCTCATGTACTTCATGGCGTCATTTCTGATCATGGATCTTCTGGCAGTTTCCCGGCTCTGAACGATATTGTCGTGCAGCTCTACTTTCCACTCTTCCAGTGTGTCGTATTCGCTGCATTCCTTTGCCAGGTCGTCATCGATCTCAGGCAGTTCTTCTTCGAATACTTCCTTGACATCCACCTCGAAGATAACCGGCTGGCCGGCCAGAGTCGGTTCCGGATATTCCGGCGGGAATGTCACGCTGACTTCCACGTGATCGCCTGCAGAAGCGCCGATTACCTGGTCTTCAAAACCCGGAATGAAACGGCCGGAGCCCAGCTTCAGCTGGAAATCTTCCGCCGTGCCGCCTTCAAACTGTGTGCCGTCATCTGTGAAGCCCTTATAGTCAATAGTAACGGTATCATCTTTTTCAGCCGCGCGTTCTACCGGGATCAGGCGGGCGTTGCGCTGCGCAATTCCCTTCAGGGCAAGATCCACATCCTTGTCGCCTACAACAATTGGCGGAACGGTTACTTCAATACCCTTGTACTTATCAAGATGTACTTCCGGAGTCGTCAGGAACTTGATGTCAAATACGACCGGAGAACCTTCCTCTACCTTATCGTCAACCACTTCGATTTCCGGATTGTCAACCGGTTCAAAATCAAACTGATCCAGTGCCTGTCCGTAGAATTTATTAAAAACATTGGTAGTTGCGTCTTCCAGGAAAACACCCTTGCCATAGTAGCGTTCGATGATCGATCTCGGTGCCTTGCCTCTGCGGAAGCCCGGGATGGTAATGTTCTTCTTATTGGCTCTGTAGATCTTTTCGATCTCTTCCTGCAGCTCCTCTGCAGTGACTTCCATTCTCATGTTGATCGTGTTTATTTCTCTGCTGATAAACTCCGCTTTCATTCTGCTTGTTCCTCCTGATAGTAATAATGAATTTTGGATGCTATTGCAATAAAGTTTCTATATATAAACAGCTCAATGGCCGGTATCGTCCGGTTCTTCCGCGCCGTCCAGAAGCTTCAGCCCGCGGCTGAATTTGGAATCCACACCCTCCAGCAGGCCGAACCGCTTTGCGAGTGTACTGCCGATCTTCTTCATCTCGTCCAGGCTGCCTGAAAAATGCTCCAGTTCCAGCTCACAGATCGCCACGGTTCCGCGTTCGGTCACGATGGAACCCACGTCCAGATCCGCTTCAAAGATGACTGTGCCCGTATCCACCCGTTTGATCCGGCGCAGATACTCCGTGCGGAGAATTTCCACCAGCGGTTCTTCTCCCACCAGCTGCTGCAGCTTCTTCCCTTCGGCGCTCTCTGAAAAAAGACAGAGATCCGGCTTTCTGCACCGTTCGCCGGTCAGTTTGATATTCAGTTCTTCCCGCTCAAACAGACCGCTGGACTGGTGGTCGTTCCACTTCAGCGTTGCCACAGACTGGTCATTTTCCCGTCGTATTCTGAACGCCGCCCGTTCTCCCCGCAGGGCTCCGTCCGGCGTATCGTAGTAAACAGCGTTCATCTGAACCTGTGAATCAATATCAATTTCTCCGAACTGAAGAAATACATCGCTGTTCCACAACTCGTCGATCACAGAAGGATCCGGTATCGAATACTTTAATTCAATTTCCATAAAAACTCCTTTGACCAAACAGAATCCGACCCATTCCTTCTGTTACGAAGAAATGCGCCGGCTGTCTTTTTGGGCATGTCGAGTCATTTTATCACAACACTATATCAAATACAACCCTAAAGTACTGCGGTGTTTTCAGCCCCTTCCGCAGTGTCTTCCCCGGCTGTTTTCGCGGCGTCTTCAAAGTTCGCGCCGCGCCGGTTGTTCACATCGTAATCCGTCACGACAGAACTGAGATTGAGCGTATCCTTCTCCAGCTGAAGGATGATATCGTTAATGTCGCGGATCCGCGCCTCCGTGGTAAAGTCGTCAGCGGAAAGCTGGGTAACATAAAGGATATGTTCGAGATTCCGGTGGATATCCGCCAGGCGGGAACGCATGTCCATGATTTCTTCCAGTCGGGCGTCTTCCTCGCTGCGGAGTCCTTTCTTTACGGACAGCTCTTCGGCAATGTTCACGGAACATTCTTCCAGAATCGGAATCGCCTTGATCCCGAGCTTCTGTTCCACAGTCGCTGCAAAATCCTTCTTGGAATCCTCTTCGCCGTGCACGAGGAACACCGCCCGCGGAGGCGGCTGGATCGCAGCCAGCCAGTTCAGCAGGCCGTCCATATCCGCGTGGCCGGAAAAACCTTTCAGATCATAGATCTCCGCCCGCACATGAACCATTTCCCCGAAGATTTTCACATCTTCCGTTCCGTCGGCAATATACCGGCCGAGGGTTCCTTCTGCCTGGTAACCTACAAAGACCACACTGTTCCGCGCATCCCACAGATTGTGCTTGAGATGATGCTTGATGCGGCCGGCGTCACACATGCCGCTGGCGGAAATGATGACCTTCGGATCCTTATTTTTGTTCAGCATCTGCGAATCGAAAAGATCCCTGGTGAATTCCAGGCCTTCAAAGCTCAGCGGATTCTCGCCCCGCAGCAGCATGTCTCTGGACTCTTCGTCGTAGACCTGCGCATTCTTCTTATAGATCTCCGTTGCGGTTTCCGCCATCGGACTGTCCACATATACCTTGCGGCCTTTCATGGCGTCCGCGAAAACCTTATCCTTTTCATACAGGGATTTAATATCGAAGAGAAGCTCCTGCGTTCTTCCGACGGAAAATGCCGGGATCACCACCGTACCGCCCCGTTTGACGGTCCGGACGATAATTTCGGACAGCTCCTCCAGATTGTCTCTTCTGGTCACGAGCGGACGATTGCCGTATGTTGTTTCCATGATTACTACATCGGCTTCGTCAATATACTGCGGATCCCGCAGGATCGGACGGTTGAAAGTTCCGATATCCCCGCTGAATACCAGCTTTGTCTCGCTGTCTCTTCCCTGTTCGTCCTTTTCTTTAATCCACATTTCCACCGAAGAGGAACCCAGAATATGGCCGGCTTCCCGGAAGCAGATGGTTATGCCTTCGACAACCTCTTTCTTACTTCCGTATAATACCGGATGCAGATATTTCAGAGTCTCAATGGCTTCATTCACCGTATAGATCGGCGGTTCCGTCCAGCCGCCGCCACGCTTGTTCTTCTTATTTCTGTATTCCGTATCCCGTTCCTGAATGTACGCGCTGTCCCGCAGGATGATTTCCGCCAGATCAGCTGTGGCATCCGTGCAGTAAATATATCCGCGAAAACCCTGCTTGACCAGCAGCGGAAGACGTCCGCAATGATCTACGTGCGCATGGCTCAGAATGACAAAATCCAGTTCCGCAGGATCAAATGGGAACGGAAGCCGGTTTCTGGCCTCATTCTTCTTATTTCCCTGGAACATCCCGCAATCCAGCAGGAACTTATATCGCTCCGTCGTCACCAGATGACAGGATCCGGTTACTCCGTCTGCCGCCCCGCAGAATCTGATATTCATAAATCCATCCTCCTATCGGCCATCAAAGACCGCACATTATTCACAAGGTATTTACCGTAAAAATTATTATATCCCGAATCATTGATTATTACAATGCATTTCCGCCCCCGGGAGTCACCCCGCCGTCAGAAGCGGAGGGAACCCGGTGTTCTCGGGAACGGCAGTACGTCCCGGATGTTTGCCATGCCGGTGATATACATGATCAGCCGTTCAAAACCCAGGCCGAATCCTGCGTGTTTCACACCGCCGTATTTCCGGAGATCCAGGTACCAGTCGTACTCTTCCGTGCGCATGCCCAGTTCTTCCATGCGGGCGGTCAGCACATCCATACGTTCTTCACGCTGGCTGCCGCCGATCAGCTCCCCAATGCCCGGCACCAGCATATCCGCTGCCGCGACAGTCTTTCCGTCATCGTTCATCCGCATATAGAAGGCCTTGATGTCCTTCGGATAATCCGTCACAAAGACCGGCTTTTTGAAAACGATGTCGGTGAGGTAGCGTTCGTGTTCTGTCTGCAGGTCAATGCCCCATTCCACCGGGTATTCAAAAGCCGTCCCGGACTTCTTCAGTATGTCCACCGCATCGGAATAACTGACTCTGGCGAAGTTGCTGTCCGCAATGAGTTCCATACGTTCCCGCACGCCCGGCGCGACGCGCTTGTCGAAGAAGTCATATTCATCCGGCGCGTGGTCCAGCACGTAACGCATAACATACCGCGTCATATCCTCTGCCAGCTGCATATCGTCCTGCAGATCAGCAAATGCAATCTCCGGCTCTACCATCCAGAATTCCGCGGCATGACGGGCCGTATTGGAATTTTCCGCCCGGAAAGTCGGCCCGAATGTGTACACCTTCCGGAAAGCCAGGGCAAATGCCTCTGCTTCCAGCTGCCCGCTGACGGCCAGGGAAGCGCGGCCGCCGAAAAAGTCACCGGAATAGTCCGGTCTGCCTGCTTTGTCAAACGGTACCGCCGAAGGATCCAGCGTGGTTACCTGGAACATTTCACCGGCGCCCTCTGCGTCGCTGCCGGTAATGATCGGTGTCTGGACATACACAAATCCGCGCTCCTGGAAGAAGCGGTGAATGGCGTAAGCCGCGATGGAACGTACCCGGAACACAGCCGAAAAAGTGTTGCTGCGCGGCCGGAGATGTGCGATTTCCCGCAGGAACTCCATACTGTGGCGCTTTTTCTGCAGCGGGTAATCTTTTTCCGAAGCCGCTTCCACTGCCGCCCGGACCGGGTGCAGTTCAAAGGGCTGCCGGCCCTCCGGCGTCAGAATCAACTTTCCTGTAAATGATACCGCGGAGGCGGCCGTCAGTTTTGCCAATTCGGCGAAATTATCCAGATACTCTTCCTCATACACAACCTGCAGTGTTTTATAGCAGGTACCGTCCGATAATTCAATAAAACCGAAGTTTTTGGAATTCCGGTTGGTGCGCACCCAGCCGGATACCTAATTTCCTTATTATCAAATGCAGCGGGATTCTCAAAAATTGCCCGGATATCTGTCGTAGTCATTATACTCTCCCAAAAAGCAGGGCGCCGAAGCGCCCTATATGTACGTTCCTGTTATTTTCCCCGGAGTTCCCGGACGGTTTCTGTCACCGCTTCGATGACCCGGTCCGCTTCCTCCATGGTATTGTATTTTCCGACCGTGAGCCGGAGAGATCCGTGCGCCTGCCCGTACGGCAGTCCCAGTGCCAGCAGCACGTGGCTCGGATCCAGAGAACCGGAGGCACACGCGGAGCCCGAAGAGGCTTCCACGCCTTTCAGGTCCAGAGAGAACAGAAGCGACTGGCCGTCAATTCCGTCAAAAGACATATTCAGTGTGCCCGGCAGGCGGTGCTCCGTGTCGCCGTTGACCCGGCTGTCAGGTATCTTCAGGAGTTCTTCCTGGAGATGATCCCGGATCACAGCCATCCGCGCCGCTGCCTCTTCCCGCACGGCCGCCGCATCTTCCAGCGCCCTGGCCATGCCGACAATACCGGCAACATTTTCCGTACCTGCCCGGTGGCCTCTTTCCTGTGCGCCGCCGTCCATGAAGTTCTGCGGATAAATGCCCCGCCTGCAATACAGCACGCCGACGCCCTTCGGTCCGTTGAACTTATGCGCGGACACCGACAGCATGTCGATATTCATCGCTTCCACATCGATCGGGAGAATTCCCGCCGTCTGCACCGCGTCCGTATGGAACAACACACCGGCTTCCCGGCAAATGGCGCCGATCTCTGCCACCGGCATGATGGTGCCGATCTCATTGTTCGCGTGCATGACCGACACCAGCGCCGTATCCGGACGGATGGCAGCCGCCACCTGCTCCGGCGTTACGCGGCCTTTCTCATCCACCGGAAGGTACGTCACTTCAAAGCCTTCCGCCTCCAGCGCCGCCGCGGAATGCAGAATCGCGTGGTGTTCGATATTCGTAGTAATAATATGCTTTTTTCCCTGCGCCGCCAGCTTCCGGGCCGTGCCCTTCAGCGCCCAGTTGTCCGCCTCGGTGCCGCAGGACGTGAAATAAATATCCATCGCGCCGGCATGCAGTACCCGGGCGATCCGCCGGCGGGCGTCCTCCACAGCCTGGTGCGCATCCCGGCCGATCCGGTAAACGGCCGACGCATTGCCGTACTGATTCTTCAGAAACGGCAGCATAGCCTCCAGCACACTGTCCGAAACCGGCGTGGTGGCGGCATTATCCATATAGATGAGATCTTTATATTCCATAATCTGCTTTCCTTATATCCCTCAGCGATACTCCGGCTCACTGCCGTCTTCGATCAGCACGTACATGACGCCGCCGCAGACCATACCTTCGGATTCCGCCACTTCCCCGGTCATATCGATGAAAGCTGTCTTGTACTGGCCCGTTCCGATAATATCGATGGCATCCCGGATGACCGCGCCTTCACTGCACCCGCCGCCGATGCTGCCCGTCACGTCGCCTCTCGGGCTGACCGCCATCTTGGCGCCGGCGCCGCGCGGCGTCGATCCCTTGGTCTGAATAACCGTGACAATCGCTTTCGGCTCATGGTTCTCCGCCAGATAATCCATCATATAGAGATCCAGGTCGGAATAATTCACATGTCTGGTGTCATCGATATTCTTTTCCGGCAGTCTCTTGTAGGAAATGATTTCCGCTACGATGGCAATGGCAATTTCCTCCGGCGTAACAGAACCGATGGACAGACCGATCGGCGTGCAGATCCGGTCCATATATTCGCGGCTGAAGCCTTCTTCCTCCAGCATGTCGAACAGTCCTCTGACACGTCTTCTGGAACCGATCAGCCCCAGATAGGCCGGCTGTCTGCCCGGCAGAATCATCCGCAGGCAGTCCGCGTCATGAACATGGC
>JAFWDF010000015.1 GCA_017534025.1 Bacillota bacterium | reverse complement strand
TTCGAGCAGAAATTGCCGTACACCCGCAGCTGCTCGGTGGCATCTGCCAGTTCCCGGATGACGTCATCCATCCCCGGGCTGCGAAGATTGCCGGTAAATTCCACAAAAAACATGTATTCCCAATTATGCTCCGGAATCGGTCTGGATTCCAGACGTACCAGGTTCAGGCCCCGTACAGTAAAAATGGTCAGCACTTCATGCAGCGCACCCGGCTTGTGCGGAGTCATAAAAGAAATGCAGATCTTGTCGCTGCCGTCCCGGATTTCCATCTGCGGAGCAATTACCACGAAACGTGTCGTGTTGCCGCTCTGGGAATTCACGGACTCTTTTACCACTTCCAGTCCATAGATGACCGCGGCCCTGGCAGAACAAATCGCCGCCTTGTGCGGGTTTTTCATCTCCGCTATGAGACGGGCGCTGCCGGCTGTATCCTCCTGCGGCACCTGCTTCCATTCCGGATGCTCTTTCAGGAATTCCTCACACTGGAACAATCCCTGCTCATGGGAATAGACCGCATCGATTTCATCCAGGTTTGCACCGGGCAGAACCATGAAGCTGTGATCCACCTTCACGGTTGTCTCGCCGATCATGAAGCACTCATACTGTGCCAGCAGATCGTACACCTGCCGGATGACACCGGTGGAGGAGTTTTCGATCGGCAGCACGGCGTAATCCGCTGTACCATCCTTGAGGGCTCGAAATGCATCCTCAAAGGAGCGCAGTCCGCGGATTTTTTCAGATTCCCCGAAAAACTGCACCGCCGCAGCTTCGCTGTAGGCGCCCGGTTCCCCCTGGTACACAACGGAAGGATCCGGTATGCCCCCGCGCATATTCCGAAGTGCCATACGGTATTTGACATATCCTTCTTCTTCAAAGCCTGTAATGCCGATTTCCACTTCCAGCGCGAAGCGTTCGATCAGCGCCTGCTCCTCCGGGCCGAAACGGCCCTCTTCACTGCTGTCCAGATTCAAAACACCGATGACTTCTCCGGCGCTGTTGCGCAAAGGCACCGCAATCTCGGAACGCACACCCGGTATCGCGTGCGGATCCTCCCCGGTCTGCTGCGAGCATACGGTGATTCCCTTCCACGCGGCCCGGCCGCAGACACCCTCATTCATGCGGATACGGGCGCCGGCGGGTTTTCCCTGAAACGGTCCAAGAACCAGTTCGCGGGCTCTGCCGTCCTGCAGTTCATGAATCAGATAAAACCCGGCCCAGATGATATGTTCCTCCGCCGCGTACATCAGTGCTGCCGCATTGGCCATGACCGGGATCCAGTAGGACTCCCGGCGAATCAGTGTTTTCAGTTCTTCGATTATTAATTCGTTCATATAAAGATCCTGAATTCCATTTTCGTAAAAACAATTATCTGTATTTTACCATGTACGGGCTGTAATGCCATTAATACGAACGCAAAAAAACAAAATAACCAGCGGCGACCAACCGCTGGTTTCATAATGGCAGAGGGCACGGGACTCGAACCCGCGGGGCTTGCGCCTTACTCGCGTTCCAGGCGAGCTCCTTAGCCACTCGGTCAACCCTCTACGACTTTATCTATTATACATGAAAAGCCGAACCTTGCAAGAATTATTTTCACTTTTTAAAAAGTTTTTTAATAGTCCGGCCGCCATGCCGGACAAATCCCGGCATCCGGCGGACCCTCTATTATCCTACGATCAGCGACCAGGCGCCGTACGTTACAAAGGAAATGATCACGGCCGCGCCGAGCACTCCCAGTGCCAGCGGTACAAAGGCCCGCTTCGGTTCAATGTCCAGCATGGCAGCGATCAGCGATCCGGTCCAGGCCCCGGTTCCGGGGAGAGGAATCGCGACAAACAGCAGCAGGCCGATAAACTCGCCTTTTTTTACCCGGTCCGATTTGGACGCAGCCCGGGCTTCCATTTTTTCCACAAAGCGTTTCATAGTGTCATTGTAGCCGCTCATCCATGCAAAAATCTTTTTGATAAAGATCAGAATGAACGGTATCGGGATAATGTTTCCGATAATGGACACCAGAATCGCCACCGGAAGATCCACACCGGCGGCTACACCGATGGGAATCGCTCCGCGCAGTTCGATTACCGGCACCATGGAAACCAGGAATGTCATCAGTATTTTCCAGCCCATTCTCCGTCACTCCTATTTCGTGCCGGTGGAGCCGAAACCGCCTTCGCCCCTTACCGTATCCTGCAGCTCATCTGCCTCTTCAAACACGACCTCCGGAACCGGCATGATCACCAGCTGGGCCACCCGTTCCTGCACGTCCACGGCTGCCTCTTCGCCGGAATGATTGTGCAGCGCCACCATGACTTCCCCGCGGTAATCGCAGTCGATGACCCCCACTTTGTTGGCCGGAGCCAGGCCCCGTTTGGAAGCCATGCCGCTCCTGGCAAAAATCAGTCCGGCATAACCTGCCGGGATTTCCATGGCAAATCCGGTCGGAATCATGCAGGTCTGCCCCGGCTGAATAATCATCGTATGGTCGATGCAGGCATACAGATCCGCACCGGCTGCAAAAGCCGATCCGAAGGACGGCACCTGTGCATTCTTATTCAATTTCTTTATTTTTACTGTAATTCCCATTATATAATTCCTTTTCTGCGTCTTCGGGCAGTCTTCCCGCAACATTGCGCCCGGCTGCGCTATTCCTCATCCTCATCCGCCATGGCTGCAAAGTCACTGTCGTCCTCCCAGAGAACAACTTCGCCGGCCGCCAGAGACTTCGGCACATCAATGATCCGCTGGTTTGTGGACCCGCGGAAGCGAAGGTCGGTTACTTTCTTTTCTTCAACAAATTCGCCGTCCACCAGCACATCTATGCAGGACAGCATTTCCATGATTTTATCCGGGTTTCCCGGAATCCCCCGCAGCAACTGCTCATCCAATAGATACCCGCTGTAGCACCAGATGGTCTTATCCGGATACGTGCCCCGGATCAGTTTCAGAAGATCTGCCAGCACTTCACTGTTCTGCGGTTCGAACGGCTCGCCGCCGAGCAGCGAAAATCCCCGGATAAAACCCGGCGACAGTTCCCGGATGATGTCATAGGCGACCAGATCGTCAAAGGGCTTCCCGCTGTTAAAATCCCATGTTTCCGGATTGAAGCAGCCTTTGCAGTGATGGGTGCACCCGCTGACGTAAAGCGACACCCGAACACCCGGCCCGTTGGCAATATCCCGTTTTTTTATTGTAGCATAATTCATGTCCGCACCTGCCCGTGAAACCTTTCAAACAGTCCCGTAAACTATATCATATTCCTTCCGTGCGCTCAATGACCAAAAACCGCTTTGCGCATATCTTCCGCCGGCGCTTCCCGGTCCGTAAAGATCCCGAAGGCCATGCAGCCCTGATGGATCAGCAGGCTCTTTCCGTTGACCCATCGGCATCCGAGCCGTTCGGCCTCCTGCAGCAGCGCAGTCTTTTCCGGATTATATATGACATCCGCCACCACCAGGTCGCTGCGGAGCAGAGAGAGATCCAGCGGCGCCCGGCCTTCCATCGGCGGCATGCCGACATTGGTGGCATTGACCAGCACATCCGCTTCCCGGATGTACTCCGGAATATCATCCAAACCGATCGGCACGCAGCAGCTGCAGACCTGTGCATTGAGCTTATCACAAAGTGCCCTGGCCTTTTCCACGGTCCGGTTGGCCAGGTAAATCCGCCCCGGATTCGCCGCCCCGGCTTTGCGGGATGCCAGCACCGTCATGATCGCCCGGGACACGCCGCCGGCACCGATGACCAGAAAAGTGCTTTCCGCGGTATCCACGCCCAGATCTTTTTCCAGCCCGCGCACAAATCCCTCGCCATCTGTATTGAATCCCTTCATCCGGCCGTCCCGGATCCGGATTGTATTGACTGCACCGATGATCTCCGCCAACGGATCGATCTCGTCGAGATACTGCATGACTTCAATTTTATATGGAATGGTAATGGTCAGGCCGATAAAATTCATTTTCGGCAGCGCCCGGAGCACGGTTCCGAAATCTTCTTCCTTAATATTCATGGCGTAATAATACGCGTCCATGTCCAGCTTTTGAAACGCCGCGTTCATCATGGCCGGCGATTTGCTGTGTCCGATATCCGTGCCAATGATGGCCGCCAGGCCGGTATTAACTCCGATGTCTCTGATCACAATGCGCCTCCTTAATATTATGAGCATGATGGATACAGGAAATTCTGCCCTGTTATTGTCTATTATACCTTTTTTCTTCACTCTGTAATATACCGATTTCTTCACCGGTTCTTCACAGAAGATCTACAGAGCTTTCACGAATTGCGTGCCGGATCTTCATTTTGAAGCCGTATACTTACAGTGTCGAAAGGCAAAGAAAAAAACGCAAAACAGAAAATTCTTTTCATAAACTCTCCTACTAAAACAAACAAAAACCGACGAAAAACGCTGACCATTACGGTCAGCGTTTTTCGTTGTTTTTTTATTGCGCATCTCGGATTTCGTTCCTATTTCACCGCATATCCGCCGTCCACCAGAATCACCGTGCCAGTGATGTATTCCGATGCGTCGGACGCCAGGAAAACCGTGATCCCTTTCAGATCCTCCGCACTGCCCCAGCGCCCCTTCGGGATCCGGGTAATAACACTTTTATACTGCTCCGGATTCTTCGTTTCGATGTCCGCCGTCAGCTCCGTCTTCATATAGCCGGGCGCAATGGCATTAACATTAACCCCTCTGCCGGCCCATTCCGTGGACAGCACCTTGGTCAGCTGCGCCACGCCGCCCTTGCTGGCGGTATACCCGGCGATCATGGAAGCCCCGAAGAAGGAGGACAGGGAGGCGATGTTAATGATCCGGCCGTACCCCTGCTGCAGCATCGTCCGGCCGGCCAGCTGGGACATCAGAAACAGCCCCACCAGGTTGACATCCAGAATCTTTCGGAACATATCTTCCGGGAAATCCTCCGCCAGGCTGCGGTACTGAATACCGGCGCCGTTTACCAGTATATCCACCCGGCCGCCCAGTTTTTCCAGGCACTCCGCATAAGCCTTCTCCAGGCTGGCTTTATCCGATACGTCTCCGACCACGCCGTATACCGGCGTTTCCGGACGGCTCAGGGAAGCTGCCGCTTCGTGAACCTTTTCATTAATATCCATCAGGACGATTTCCGCCCCGGCATCCCGGAAGCCTTCCGCGATTCCGTAATCGAGGCCGTGCGCCCCGCCGGTAATAATCGCTTTCTTTCCTTCCAGACTGAATTTTTTCATAAAATCATTCATGGTTAGTTCTCCACTTTCTCCGGTCCTTCTGCCTCCCCGGATGCTTCCGCTGCTTTTTCATACAGAATTTCCTCTTCCAGCGCTTCTTCCTCCAGTTCCTCTTCCACCGCCAGCACGTGTTTTCTCTGCGACAGCAGCATGAATACGATCACTGCCAGCAGAATCAGTGAAATCGGGGAAGTGAACATGGCTTTTAAAATACCCGCAATGCTTCCGTGCATGATGACGGCACGGCGGAAATTTTTCTCCAGCAGGCTGGCAAGTATGATGCCCAGCACCGCCGGCGCAACCGGAAAGTCGTATCTTTTCAGGAAATAGCCCAGTACACCGAAACCGACCATCCAGAAAATATCGTACAGGCTGTTATTCAGCGAATATACACCGATCACCGACAGGATGACGATCGCCGGCATCAGAATGCCTTTCGGGATCTCCACGATTTTTGCGAAAATGCGAATGCCCGTCAGCCCGAACACCAATAGGAAGATATTTGCCAGCACCAGAGAACCTACAATGAAATAGAAGAGATCCGGCGTATTGGTCAGAAGCAGCGGCCCCGGCTGCAGTCCCTGAATGGTCAGGGCACCGATGAGAATGGCCGTAACCGAATCTCCCGGTATGCCCAGCGTGAGCATCGGAATGAATGCGCCGCCGATGGCTGCATTGTTTGCCGCTTCCGGTGCAACCAGGCCTTCCATGGCGCCTTCTCCGAACGGCACTTCCGGATTTTTGACCGTTCGTTTCGCCTGATCATAGGAGATCAGTGCCGCAAGGTCCCCGCCGGCACCCGGCAGGGCCCCGATCAGCGTTCCCACCAGCGATGAACGGATGGTCAGCGGCAGATGCTTCACCACATCCGGCAAATCCGGAACGATCTTATCCACTTTCTGTTTGACGATCGGAGCCTTCAGATCCAGTACCTGCGTCAGCACCTCCGATATGCCGAACAGGCCGATCATGGCGACAATATAATCAATGCCGGTGGACAGATAAATATTTCCATAGGTAAACCGCATGGATGCCGTCATGGAATCCATGCCGATCATGCCGAGCGAAACCCCGATGACCGCGGAAATAAACCCTTTGACCATGCTTTTTCCGCCGATGCTTCCCACCATCATCAGGCCCATGCAGGCCAGCAGCAGATAATCAATCGGGCTGAATTTCAGGGCAATACCGGAAATCAGAGGCGCGCACACCGCCAGCAGAATAATTCCGATGAATCCGCCGATCACCGAAGCGATGGTCGTCACGCCGATCGCCTTCCCGGCCAGGCCTTTCTTCGCCAGCGGATAGCCGTCCAGCGCCGTGGCCACCGCCGCCGGCGCACCGGGTATATTCAGCAGAATCGCCGACCGCGACCCACCGTAAACCACGCCGCAGTAGATGCCCACCATAATGGCAAGCGCCGTATTCACATCCCATCCGTAGGTAAAAGAAACCAGCAGGGAAATGGCCATGGTGGCCGACAGGCCGGGAATGGCGCCGATATATACGCCCAGAAAAACGCCCAGCGCGATCATGCCCAGACTGAGAGGATTCAGCAGGGGCGCCGCGAGATAAGTCAGAATATCCATGCTTTGCCCCTCCTATGGCAGCACCACGCTGAAACCAACGTGGAATACGAGATATACAAATGCAAAAACGATGGCGGAATACAGAACATTTTTCAGATACTGCCCCCGCCGCAGATAGGTCATGCTAACCCAGAGGAAGACCGGCGTCGCAATAATGAACGGCGCGCCCAGTGCCATCGAAATACAGTAGAGAACGATCAGCCCCAGTGTAATCACCACATCTCTGGAAAAGAGATGCTGCACTGTCTTCTTCGCTTTTTCTCCGGCCGGCAGGCCCCTGATCTCACTTTCCATCATCAGCGCCCGCACCAGAGCAAAGGCGGACAATACACTGAGAAGCACTCCGCAGATCAGCGGCACAGTACCGTAACCGGACAGCATCGGTGAATCCTGATACATTTTCCAGGATTCTATGGTGATATAAATGCCCAGCACCAGCAGCAGCAGGATAAATCCCCGCTCACCCGGCCCGGTCATATCTGTTTTTGGTTTCTGATCCATAATTCATCTCCCGGAAAATTTTCTGTAACTATACATTCTATTTAGAGCCACCAACCCTCCCGCGAAAGGAAGATTGATGGCTCTCCATTTTCAAAATCGAACAAATTGTAACGCTTTCCTGACGGTTGCCGCCTCGTTACTCGAGACCCAGTTCAGCCGGTGATTTATCGATGAGCTTTGCGTTGTACAGCGCCTTGGCAGTAGACTTCGTCCAGTTATCGATGTAGCTGTTTGCTTCTTCGCCGGCAATGCCCAGCGGCTTAATGTTCAGATTCTTCAGCACGGTCTGATATTCCTCGGAATTGAATGCTTCCGTAAATACTTCAGACAGTGTGTCGAGCACATTCTGCGGGGTACCTTCCTTGACAAAGACGCCATAGAACGGACCGAACGGGAGGTATTCGGAGAATTCCGGAATCTCTTCCACGATCGGCTTGGTGCCCGGCAGCTCCGCAACCGGTTCCGCGGTAATCGTCGCCAGAATCTTGACGGTACCGGCTTCATACGCTTCCATAACCTGCGAGCTCTTGATCGTCGTAACGTCCGCCTGCTTGCCCATTACGGCAGTCAGGCAGTCCCCGTCGCCATCCAGCGGAAGCTGGGTGAAATTCGCGCCGGTAACCGCGCCGATCAGGCCGGCTGCCTGCCACTGGGAGCCACCTTCGCCGGTAGCGGCAAAAATCATGGATCCGTCTGCCGCCTTCGCCGCTTCAATCAGTTCCGTTACGGAATTGTAAGGCGAATCATTCGGTACGACAATGGAAACGTCTTCACTGCCGATCAGAAGAATCGTTTCGAAATTGTCATAAGTCAGTTCGCTGATGTCCATAATCTGGTAGAGTGCCGGATTTTCCGCGCCCAGCAGCAGATTGTAGCCGTCCGCAGGCGCATTGTAAACCTGAGTGGTCGCGATGGACCCGGTGCCGCCCGGTACATTGCTGACAACCAGATTCACGTCCAACAGACCGTCCGCCACGGTGCAGAGCGGTCTCACCAGATTGTCCGTGCCGCCGCCTTCTCCCCACTGTACGATGCCGTTAATGTCTTTCGTCGGATACGCTGCATCCGCATCGGCGGAAGCGCCGCCGGAGGAACTGCCTCCGCAGGCAGTTACGGAAATGACCATAGCCAGTGCCAGAAGCACTGCGAATAATTTCTTTTTCATTTCTTTCACCTCATAAATAATTGCACTTTATCACCTGTCCGCTTTAATGCGTTCAAGTGATTTGATCTAATTTTACTCCTACTCATAAGGATTTTCAAGTAGTTTCTTATATCAAACTCCGTCCGGCGCATATAATGCTGCAGCCTCCGAAGCCGCTACCGGCTGCGGAGGCTGCCTGTCAGGCTGTATCCGCTGACGCGGATTCATTACAGTATTAATAAGCCGGAATCGTCAGTGTTCCGCTGAAGGATCCAGGATTCGCCGAATTGCCGTAGGATGATGCTGTTGCCGTGTAGCTGACCGAAGTCTGCGTTGCCTTCAGTCCTGTTATGGTGACAGTCGCCGTCTTGGTCACGGACCGGGCGGACGTCGAACTGGAGGACCAGGTCGAATTGGACGCCAGCTGTACGTCTCCGGTAGACGCGCCGCCGATCACCATCTTGAATTTCTGCCAGAACCCGAAGTAGGTATTCTTGGTAATCGTATTCGTCCAGGTAACCGTTGCCTTGATCGAATTGGCTGTCCGGTTGGAATATGCTACGGTGACAGTATATTTTATGCCGTGGGTATCGTCATTTTTCCACCACCAGGCATTATTCTTCAGCGTGATAGTCCCAACGGACGACGGCGTATAAGTGAAGGTAATGGTCTTCGCCGAAGTGGAATCCCATCGGACGCTCTGGGAGGACGGCGAAACATAACCACTGAAGGAACGCGGCGAAACGGTCGCCGTTGTTCCGTAGTTCTGCGTCATGGTACTGCTGCCGAGGGTCGTTCCGTTTTTCGACTTATACACAATATTGTACGTGTACGAATTCACCGCCGCGCTGGCGTAAATCTGGGAAGACGTAACGTCTCCGGTTACGGTAATGTTTGTCGCGCCGCTGGAGGTTACCCGGTAGCCGGTGGCCGGCGTATAAGTCACTTTCAGTACATCATTCGGATAAATCTTATCCCCGCTGTTCAAAGTACCGGTTCCCGCGCCGGACGGCGACGAAGTCCTGTTTACTGCAATCGTACAATTAGCAGGCTTAGACCAGGAGATGGTATAATAATCCACCTTTTTCCAGTGGGCATATAATGTCTGTGTCGATGTGACCGACACCGTGGTGGAACTGGTGATCTGCGTTCCGCCGCTGGCCGCCGTAAACCATCCTTCCGAGAGATAGCCCGTTCTGGTCGGCACCGGCAGGTCGCCGTAAGCCGATCCGTACGTCACGGTCTTGCTGTCCGGAGAAACCGTTCCGCCGTTGGCATTGAATACCACGGTGCTCTGTCCCGCTGTCCAGTGCGCATACAGGGTCTGGGATCCCGTCGCGCTTACAGTTGAAGTATTGGTAATTCTCGTGCCGCCGCTGGCTGCTGTATACCAGCCGTCAAATCCGTATCCTTTTCTGGTTGGTGTCGGAAGCGTCCCGTAGGTTTCTCCGTAAAAGACCGTTTTCCCGGAAGTTCCGACACTGCCGCCGTTGGCATCAAAGGTGACTTTGCAAATCTGTTTTACAAGACTGCTCAGATTTACCATGCCGGATCCGTAGTTCCTGTCCCAGCCGGCATTGCCGAGATCGGTAGCCGTATTTTTCAGAATCGTTTCGATCTGCGCCGGCGTTCTGGAGGAATCCTCCATTTTCAGCATCGCCGCACAGGCAGCAACATGCGGTGCCGCCATGGACGTACCGCTTTTCTCGGTAAATTTTCCTCCCGGAATGGTACTGGCAATGGCCACACCCGGCGCTGTCAGATCGACAGACGTTCCGCTGTTGGAGAAATCTGCCTTTCTCTTGTTCTGGTCAATCGCTCCGACTACAATAATGTTTTTCATGCGCGCAGGGGAATAATACTGGGTATCGCCATAATCATTGCCCGCTGCAGCCACCACGGTGACCCCTTTGGACACCGCGTAATTGATGCTGTCTTCCATGTAGTTGGAAGCCTTGCCCCAGGCGCCGCCCAGGCTCAGGTTGATGACCTTTGCACCCTTATCCGTGGCGTAGCGCACTCCGTTGCCTATGTTGGCGCTGGTTCCGGCGCCTTCCTGATTCAGAACCCGCACAGGAAGGACCTGAATATTGCCAAGCCCCGGGGTGCAGTCCACCACCGTGCCGGCGACATGCGTTCCATGGGAATGCATGTCGGCAGGATCTCTGTCATTATCTACCAGATCGTAACCGCCCGAAGCAATTCTGCCATTCAGGAAATAATGATTGGAAACACCGGTATCCACAACGGCTACCAGAACTTTACCGGAGGAAACCTGTCCCACATAGTCTGCAAAAGCATTCGCGCCAATCAGAGACGCGCCCCAAGACCTGTTCGTGGCGGAGGCATTGACATCTTCCCCGTCCGTTCCGATATATTGATCCGGTTCGACATAAACGACACAGGACAGATTCGCCAGATTTGCCCGGGCGTTTTTCGCGTCGCTGATGCTGGCAAACTGGAGGAAGAAAACATTATCCGGACCGACTACGTAATCGATTACTTTATAATCCGAAAAATTGATTTTCGTCCCGTCCGTCTTCAAAATCAATCTTTTTGTGAAATCCTCTTCGGCCGCAGCCGCCGCGCCATCCAGCTTCACCGGATTGTCAATGATCATCTGCGCGGTTTCCACGATGTAGTCCGCGGTCGGCGCATTGCCTTCCACGAACTGGTCGACAAAACGCTGGATGATGGCCGCTACCTGCGCCCGGGTCGCCGGACCCAGCGGGTCCAGTATGCCGTCGCCCTTTCCGGAAAGCAGGCCGGAGGCCACTGCCCATTCCACGCCTTCTCTTGCCCAGGAATCAACCCGCGCCGCATCCGTGAAGGAAGACAGATCCGCGCTTTTCGCTTCGGTATACCCTTTGTTCACGGCATACCGGTACATAATGAGTGCCAGCTGTTCCCGGCTGATCATGCCGTTCGGCTGGAACATTCCTTCTCCCATACCATTGACAATGCCGTTGGCGGCTGCCCAGTTCACTTCATTGTAGAACCAGTTATCTGCCTTCACGTCATTGAACGCCGACTGGGATGCCTTGTAGGTTGTTCCGTCAATCCGGTACAGAATGGTCACCAGCATGGCCCTGCTCAGCGGGGTATTCGGCGCAAACTCGGTAGTCGATGTTCCCTTCATCAGGCCTTTGTCCGACACATACTGTACATACGGTTCAAACCAGCTTCCGGCCGGCACATCCGTAAACCCTGTGCCTGCCGCATGTACCGGCACCGGCGCCGGCAGCATGGTCACTGCCAGCAGCAGCGACAGCACACAGCCTGCCAGGCCGGTTGACAACCGTTTCTTTTTTCTCATTTTCATAATCCTCTCCTGTAAACTGCTGCGGATAACAACGCATTTTCTTGTTGCATCAATTGTATCACATTGTTTTACCGCAACACAAGGAGCAATGGAGGTCACGCCCGGAAGATCAGGAACGGTCTTTTGGTTCCGCGCCTTCCGGTTCTGCAGATAGAACCAGCCGCCTAAATATGATATATTAATAAAAAAAACCGGAGCCGGCAGACGTCTTCCGTCCCGGCCCCTCAGTAAAGGAGGTCAAAGATGCAAACAGTCACATTGGGAAAGACCGGGATCACGGTCAGCAAGAACGGATTCGGCGCGCTGCCGATCCAGCGCATCAGCCTGGACGAAGCAGTCCGCCTCGTGAGAAAAGCCTATGACGCGGGCGTCACTTTCTTTGATACCGCGAGAATGTATACCGACAGCGAAATCAAACTGGGCCATGCCCTGCACGACATCCGGGACAACGTGTTCATTGCCACCAAAACCGGTGCCCTGACCGCCGATGAATTCTGGAAGGATCTCGAAACCTCGCTTGCCAATCTGCAGACAGACCACGTGGACATCTACCAGTTCCACAATCCGCCGTTCTGCCCGAAGCCGGGCGACGGCAGCGGCCTGTACGAAGCCATTCTGGAAGCGAAGGCACAGGGAAAAGTGCGCCATATCGGCATCACCAACCACCGGCTCGCCGTTGCTAAGGAAGCCATTTCCTCCGGCCTGTACGAGACACTTCAGTTCCCGTTTAATTATCTCGCTACGGACAAAGATCTGGAGATTGCACAGCTCTGCCGTGAAGCCGGCATGGGCTTTATTGCCATGAAAGGCATGTCCGGCGGACTCATTAACAATTCCAGTGCCGCCTACGCCTGGCTGGCACAGTACGATCATGTGCTTCCGATCTGGGGTGTGCAGCGGGAATCTGAGCTGGACGAATTCCTTTCATATATTAATGACCCGCCTGTCCTGAACGATGAGCTGCAGGCGGTAATCGACCATGACCGGAAGGAACTGCAGGGTGAGTTCTGCCGCGGCTGCGGCTACTGCATGCCATGTCCTGCCGGCATCGAAATCAACAATTGCGCCCGCATGTCGCTGATGATCCGCCGTGCCCCTTCCGACGCGCAGCTGACCTTTGAAATGCAGTCAAAAATGAAGAAGATCGAGGAATGCCTCCACTGCGGCCTCTGCAAATCAAAATGTCCTTACGGACTGGATACCCCGGCGCTTCTGCAGAAGAATCTGGAGGATTACAAGGAAATCCTGGCCGGGCGGAGAAAAGTACAATAATCCGGCCCGGCATGCCACGGCAGCCGGTTTCGGGAACTGGATCACAAATAAAAGACCGTTGGTTACGGTATTTCAATTGCTGAAACACCATAATCAACGGTCTCCGTAATGAAAGCGGCACGCTAAAATGATCACCGCATCGTCTTCCAGTTTATATATCAGACGATCCTTGTCATTAATTCTCCTGCTCCAGAAACCGGCAAGGGAGCCGGTAAGGGGTTCCGGTTTTCCAAGCCCGATATTTCCGTTTCTGCTGATGTCTTCTATCAGCATATTGATTCTTTTCAGGGTTTTTTTGTCCTGAGATTCCCAGAACAGATAATCCTGCCATCCATTATCTGTAAACAGCTTATTCATCTGCAGCCTCAATCAACTCCCGCGGTGAATACTTACCCTGCTCCAACTGCTGTTTTGATTCCATCAACCAGTCAAAATTCGTCCGATCGCCCATCACATAAATATTTTCCAGAAGGTTATTATATGTTTCCTCCGATATTACCACAACGTTCTTATTATTTTTCCTGGTAATGACAAGCGCCTCATAGTCCTCTGTGACAAGATCCAGATGCATCTTCATTTTTTCACGAAACTGAGAATAATTGATTGCAATCATCCTGGACATCCTCCTTTATTATTCGCTTGCTAATCAGTTTTCTTCGTCGACATTATAACGTACAAAATATTGTACGTCAACATCTTCTTAGTGAATTCCTGATTTCTTCTATCTGCATTCATAATACCTGCTCCGCCCGCCGGATCGTCCGGTACAGCAGACCGACAGACACGGCCATCATGATCAGTTCCGTCACCGGCTGTGCCCAGAGCATTCCATAGAAGCCGAAGATTCTGTTCAGCAAAAGGAGCAGCGGCACATACAGAAGCAGCTGCCGTACCACGGTGATCCCGAAGGCGTGCCCGGGCATCCCCATGGCCTGAAAAGACATTCTGCACATGGATACAGAGCCCACAAACGGAAGGATACACATAACGGTGCGCAGCACGGTCGTGCCGGTCTGTATGACTTCCGGCGATCCGGTAAAAAGCCCGATCAGCTGCGGCGCGAAAATGCCATATATCAGCATAATGGCCAGTTCGGTCCCCGTCACCACCAGGATGCCTGCCCGCAGCACCGCCAGCATGCGCCGGTAATTGCCGGCGCCGTAATTGTAGCCCATGATCGGCTGCGTACCGGCGGCAAATCCCTGGTACACATAATTGCCGAGCGACAAAATCTTCTGCGCTATGCCCATGGCAGCCACAGTCAGTTCCCCGTAGGAAACCGCCAGATTATTGTTAATGATATACGCGGCGGAAGTGAGCAGTGTTTCCAGTCCTGCCGGAATGCCCACCCGGAAGATTTCCGCTATAATTGCGGCCTGTGGCCGGACATACCGCAGCGCCGGCCTGAGCAGGGTTTTCCCTGCCGCATAAAACCATATCGAGACGGCTGCGCTGACCGCATTGCCCAAAACCGTTGCAATGGCCGCGCCCCGGATCTGCAGCCCGAAGGTAAAGATGAACAGCGGATCCAGCGCAATGTTCACCACGGTTCCGCAGATCATCCCGGCGATGGACGGCTTGACGGACCCCTCACTCCGGAGCAGCTGGCCGAAAATATAGCTGCCCATGGTAAACAGGGTGCCCAGCAGGAGGATCTGCACATATTGCGAGGTGTAGTCAAAGGTATTGCTCTTCGCGCCCAATCCTTTTACGATGGCCGGCAGCAGCGCCAGACCTGCCGCCGCAACCAGAATGCTGATCACCAGTGTAAGCAGAAAGCCGGCTGTCAGCGTGCCCTCCGCCTTCTCCCGGTCACCGGCACCCAGGCTGCGGGCGATCAGCGACGATGCCCCGGTCCCGATGACATTGGAAATGGCTACGGTGACCATCATGACCGGATAGGCCAGATTCACCGCAGCCAGCTGATAATCGTCCCGCATCAGCCCGATAAAGAACGTATCTGTCAGATTGTAGAGCACCATGATCATCATGCCCGCGATCAGCGGCACTCCAAGGCTGACCACGGCTCTGGCCGGTTTCTCCCGGCTCAGTATATATATCCTGCGATCTTCCATATTATTTAATCAAAAAACAGGTTCAGCGGAATCAGAAACGTATACGGTGCCGTTACAACCGCCAGGCGCAGCGCTGCGCGCCTTGCAAACGCTGCTGTCAGCCCCGCTTTCTGCAGAATCCTGCGGTCGAGCAGAAAAATAAGGATGGCGGCGATCAGGATCCCCAGGACGGTCACAGCCAGTGCCAGAGGGTGATGCAGGGGAGCAAACATCAGGCTGGAACTGAAATTATTAAAAGCATTCAGCGATTCCTGATTCAAGGTTTCCACGGTCTGACTCGCAAGCAGCAGCACCGCCAGCATGAACAAGCCTCCTGCAAGATCACTAGCAAAGCCCGCCAGACAGATTTTCCAGGTATGTTTCCGGCAGAATTCCTTCCGGTTATCCAGTTGGCCTGTACTGTTGAACAGGACCAGATAATCCAGCAGATAATCCAGAGGAATCAGCAAGATCCACCAGATCCCCGGCAGCCACATCATGATCCAGAACGGAAATCCTATATTATACAGTTTCAACTTTTTCATTGCTGCACTTCCCCCCGAATTTCCTCTATGTCTAATCGTCCGCACCCCGCAGTTCATCCTGCAGTGCGGCCCGCACTTCCTCTTTGTCAAAAGAGGACAGGATTCGCTGATCCTGTGCATTCAAAAGCCGGTAATGATGGGAAACTATATTCTGCTGAAGTTTAAATCCCTGTTTTTCCTCCACCGTTTTCCACCAGACTTTTCCGCCCATAGTCGAAGAATAATGAATCTCCATATCCCGGAATGCAATCGCCTGCAGCATGTCCTCGACCTATCCGCCGAAGGTATTCTGCAGGATCTGGCTCTGTGGAAACAGCGCCGCCAGCGCCACGGACTCCGTCCATCCCAGCCGGCGCCGTCCCTTCTCAGTTTCCACCAGCGTCTTTTTGGAAATGCCCAGAACCACGGCCATCTCGTCCTGGGTCAATGCATATTCCGTGCGGATCAGTTTCAGCAGCCGTCCCATCTGTTTTGCGAAATCATCTTTTTTCATGGTTGCATCCTGTTCCGGCGGCATCTTTCACAGCATCATTCATACCGTTCCATACCGTCTATCGTAATAAAAAGAATCTCTCTTTCGGTGTAATTTTACACTAAAAGAGAGATTCCGTCAATGCATGTACCAGATTGCCTGCCCGCGGCTTCAGATTGTGTCCGCGATCCTCCGCGCCACATACACTCCGCTGGCCGAGGCGTGGGACAGGGAGTGAGTGATCCCGCTGCCGTCTCCAATCACGTACAGGCCCGGGAATTTCGTTTCCAGATGTTCATCCACTGCCACTTCCATATTGTAAAATTTCACTTCGACACCGTAGAGCAGGGTATCGTCGTTCGCGGTGCCCGGCGCGATCTTATCCAGCGCGTAGATCATTTCGATGATGCCGTCCAGGATCCGTTTCGGCAGCACCAGGCTCAGATCGCCTGCCGTAGCTTTGAGCGTCGGCGTCGTAAAGGACTCCCGCATGCGCTTCTCGGTACTGCGGTGTCCGGTGATCAGATCAGGATGTACGGGCCTTCGATGGATT
>JAFWDF010000014.1 GCA_017534025.1 Bacillota bacterium | reverse complement strand
TTATGTGGACCAGAAAAGAATTGAAAGAAACGGGAAAGGCCGCTTTGAAAGCAAATTACTGGCCGAGCGTGCTGGTGGCCTTTATTTTGAGTTTGCTGACAGCCGGTACGACGGTGGCGTCAAGGAGCAGCGGGCAGGAAGAAGCCGTGGACCAGACGATTAATCTTAATCAGGCAGGGGATGCATTCCAGTCCCTGACTCCTGAACAGCAGACCCTGGCTATTCTCGGAATCAGCGCTGCAGTCGGCACGGTTGCGATCGTGGCTCTGCTGCTGAAGATTTTCCTGTTCAACCCGCTGAAGGTAGGGTGCTACGGATTTTTCAAGGAAAATGTACAGAACCGGGATGGTGATCTGAATGTTCTGAAGAGCGGATTCGGAAACTACGGCAGAACCTTCCTGACACTTTTCCTGACGGATCTGTTTATCATGCTCTGGGCCCTGTTGTTAATTATTCCGGGCATCGTCAAGAGCTATTCCTACCGGATGGTTCCATATATTGTCCGGGATGATCCTGAACTGGAGCCGATGGACGTCATGAGAAAATCCCAGAATATGATGAACGGACAGAAATGGGCCGCCTTCAAGTTGGATCTGTCGTTCATTCTGTGGTACCTGCTGGAGATCGTGACATTGGGTCTGGCCGGACTGCTGTGGGTCAATCCATATGTTCACAACACGAATGCGGCACTGTATCTCAGACTGCGCGGCGAAGCGGCAGATATTCCGCACGATGCAGCTCCGCGCACAGCGCAGGCCGCCGGGACATTGCCGGACACGAAGCCGGAATGGGAACTGTAATTACGGCATGAATTCCGGAAGGAAGGTTGGCAATGAAAACGATCAGACTCAGCGTGAAAACAAGTGCGCATACACAGATGCTGGATATTACCGGTCTGGTGCAGGATGCTGTGACGAAGAGCGGTGTGAAGAACGGAATATGCACCATTTTTGTGCCCCATACGACAGCGGCCGTGACCATCAATGAAAATGCGGATCCGGATGTGGTGCGGGATTTTATGATGGAAATTAATAAGATTGTGCCGTGGGAGGACGGGTACCGCCACATGGAAGGCAATTCCGCGGCGCATTTGAAGTCCAGCATGATCGGGTTTTCGGAGCAGGTCATTATCGAAGACGGCCTGCTGATGCTGGGCACCTGGCAGGGTATTTATTTCTGTGAATATGACGGCGCACGCAGCCGCAAGGTCCTTCTGAAGATCATGGAGGGTTAGATCGTCCGGCGGGATGAGTTAAACATGTTTTTTTCAGGCAATTTCCTTTACATGGAAAAATGGAACCATTAGACTGTTGGTATAGAGCAATATCAAGTTTAATTCATAGCGAAAGCAGGAGCAGATTGTTATGGGTGGTTTTTTTGCGTCAGCATTAAAAGAAGACTGTGTATTCGATGTGTTTTTCGGGACGGATTATCATTCCCATCTCGGAACCCGTCGGGCGGGAATGGCGGTTTATGACCGGGAAAAAGGCTTTGACCGTGCCATTCACAATATTGAAAATTCGCCTTTCCGGACAAAGTTTGACAAGGATGTAAACGGAATGTCCGGTCACATGGGGGTCGGATGTATTTCTGATTATGAACCGCAGCCGCTGATTGTACGTTCCCATCACGGAACGTATGCGATCAGTACGATTGGCAAGGTGAACAATCAGGATGAACTGACCGACCACATCATCCGGACCGGCGCATCGCATTTTCTGGAACTGAGCGGCGGAAGTATCAATACTACGGAACTGATCGCTGCGCTCATCAACCAGAGCGAGAATATCATTGAAGGCATTCAGCACGCCCAGGATATGGTGGACGGTTCCATTTCCATTCTTGTGATGACGCCGAAGGGAATTTACTGCGCGCGCGACAAGGTTGGCCGTACGCCGATCGTGATCGGGCAGAAGCCGGAAGGATACTGTGCGTCGTTTGAGGCATTTGCGTATTTGAATCTCGGCTACACGGAGTGCAGGGAACTTGGTCCGGGAGAGATTGTCATCATGACGCCGGAAGGCGTGCAGACCCTGGTGGATCCGGGTAAGGACATGCGCGTTTGCACATTCCTCTGGGTATATTACGGATATCCGTCGTCCAGTTACGAAGGCATTTCCGTTGAAAAGATGCGTTACAATTGCGGCAGCTGCATGGCAAAGAGAGATGTGGAAGTAAATCCGGATATCGATATTGTCGCCGGGGTACCGGATTCCGGTACGGCGCATGCGGTAGGCTATGCCAATGAGTCAGGCGTTCCGTTTACGAGACCGCTGATCAAATACACGCCGACCTGGCCGCGTTCGTTCATGCCGACGATTCAGTCTAAACGGAATCTCATCGCCAAGATGAAGATCCTGCCGATTCATGATCTGATCGACGGCAACAGCATTCTGCTGATCGATGATTCCATCGTGCGGGGAACGCAGCTGCGGGAAACCGCGGAATTCCTGTATAAGAGCGGGGCGAGAGCCATTCATGCCCGTCCGGCCTGTCCGCCGATCATGTTCGGCTGCAAGTATCTGAATTTCTCCAGATCCAATACGGATATGGAGCTCATTGCCAGACAGGTTATCGCGGGGATTGAAGGCGAAGACGTGAGCCGGGAAGTGCTGGATGAATACGCCAATCCGGATACCGCACGCTATAAGCATATGCAGGAACTGCTGCGGCAGCGTATGGGTTTCGATTCCCTGATCTATAACCGGCTCGACGATATGCTGGATTCCGTGGGCATCGGCAGGGAAAAGCTCTGTACTTACTGCTGGGACGGCAAAGAATGATGAAATATATTGATATCGGCGTCAACCTGTTCAGCAGGCAGTTCGCCGGTCAGGAAGAGAATATTGTTAACCGCGCAGCGGCCGCCGGTGTCGGCATGATCGTCACCGGCAGTTCGCTGTACAGTTCGGAACAGGCTGCGGCGTTCTGCAGGTCTGTTAATGTTAATGACCATGCCGGCGGTGCGGGGGGTGACTCCGCGCAGCCGGCTTATCCTGTTTATTCTACCGCGGGAGTGCACCCGCATGATGCAAAGACCTGTGATGATCAGACCATGGATGCCCTCCGGCAGCTGATCGCGGAGAATCCTTTTGTCATTGCTGCTGGTGAATGCGGACTGGACTATGACCGCATGTTTTCGCCGGCCGATGTGCAGCGGTACTGGTTTGAACGGCAGGTGGAACTGGCGGAGGAACTGGACCGTCCTCTGTTCCTGCATGAACGTTCGGCGTCGGATGATTTCAGCCGGATTATGGCAGGGCACCCGAAGGCGTGCCGCCGGGCGGTGGTGCATTGTTTTACCGGAACCCGGGCTGAAGCGGAACGATATCTGGAACTGGGCTGCATGATCGGCATCACCGGATGGGTCTGCGATGAGCGCCGGAACGGGGATCTGCTGGATGCGCTGCAGGCGATACCGCCGGAACGCCTGATGGCGGAAACCGATGCGCCGTATCTGAAGCCGCGCGGCATCAAAGGACTGAAGGGTCCGAATGTACCGGAAAACATCGTGCATGTAGTCCGCCGGATCGCAGAAGAAAAAGGAATGGATGAAGAGAGGCTGGCAGCCGTATTGCTGCGCAATACGAAGAGCTTTTTCGGAATTTGATTTTTCATTGGCAATAGTTATTCATGTTCAAAAGGGAAGGAAATGCATGAAAAAAGAAGAGTATACGATCCGGTCGGCAGACGGCATTTCAGATCTTCATGCCGTGAAATGGATGCCGGAAAGGGAAGCGAAAGCGGTGATTCACCTGACGCACGGAATGGTGGAGCATATCCGAAGGTACGTAGATTTTGCCCGTTTTCTGAATGAAGCGGGTTTTGTGGCGGCAGGCCACGATCATATCGGGCACGGGGATTCCGTTCGCAGTCTGGAAGAACTGGGCGACATGCAGGCTGAACATCCGGCGGATGTTATGACAGCCGACATGATGGCGCACATCCGGCTGCTGCGGGGACAATATCCTTCCGTGCCTTTTTTTGTTCTCGGGCACAGTATGGGTTCCTACCTGCTTCGCAAAATGATGTCGGAATATGCAGAGGAACTGCGCAGTCTGGGCGTTCGCGGCGCTATTCTTTTAGGAACCGGCAGTGTATCTCCGCTGGTTCTGAAATCCGGGCTGATGCTGATTGGAGGAATGGCGAAAATACGTTCCTGGAAATACCGCAGCCCGCTGGTTGCCGGGCTGGTGACAGGCGGACCGTTCAGCGAGTATGATGCCAGCGGGCAGGATCTGTCCCGCAGTTCACTGACGAAGGACACGACCATTGCCCGCGCCTATCTCGAGGATCCGAAATGCGGATTCCGCTTCACACTGCGCGGATATAAAGGGCTTCTGGAAGCCTGCGCATATGATAATGATCCGGATAATATCGCAAAGATATCAAAAGATCTGCCGGTACTGTTTGCATCCGGAGACAGGGATCCCGTGGGCGATATGGGAAAAGGCGTAACCAAAGCGTATGAACAGTTTGTAAATGCCGGGATAAACGATGTGACGCTTCGTTTATATAAAGGTGACCGGCATGAGATCCTGAATGAACTTGACCGGGATATGGTATACAGGGAGTTACTGCAATGGATGCAGGAAAGGATGCATTAAAACTTGAAAAAAGGCGTATTCTGCTGGCCGGTACCGGCAGCGGATGCGGCAAGACCACCATTACCGCCGGATTGCTGCAATGTCTGCAGGACAGAGGCCTGCGGGCGGCCGCTTTTAAATGCGGGCCCGATTACATCGATCCGATGTTTCATGAACGGGTAACAGGCCGTCCGTCCGTCAATCTGGATCCGTTTTTCTGTTCGGAACATGATCTGCGGCAGATGATGGCGTCCGGATCCGCAGGTTCGGACATCCTTGTGGCGGAAGGTGTCATGGGATATTATGACGGCGTTGGTTTTTCCGCGCGGTACAGCACGTATGAAGTGGCGGCCGCGACAGAAACACCGGTCATTCTGATTGTAAACTGCAGAGGACTGGGCGCTTCCGCCGTAGCGGTTCTGAAAGGGTTTCTGGACTGGCCGGCTGCAGACAGCCTGATCCGGGGCGTGATTTTTAATCAGCTGCCGGAACGGCTGTATCCGGAAGCGTCAGCGATGGCACGCCGCCTGGGTGTCACCCCGGTCGGCTATATTCCGTCGGATTCCCGCCTGTCTCTGCGGAGCCGGCATCTGGGCCTGGTTACGGCAGAGGAAGTGGAAGATTTTGACCGGAAAATTCGGCTGCTGGCAGAAACGATGAAAGCTACAGTGGATTTGGACGCGGTTCTGGAGATCGCGGACAGCGCGCCTGCTGCGGATGCCGGGACTGCGCCGTTTGCCGGTGCGGAACCGGCGGAAGCCGGACCGGTGATTGCGGTGGCAAAAGACCGGGCTTTCTGCTTTATGTATAGAGAAAACCTGACCATGCTGGAACGTCTGGGCTGCAGGCTGGAATATTTCAGCCCGCTCAGGGACAGCGTCCTGCCGGAGGGGACGCAGGGAATCCTGTTGTCGGGAGGCTATCCCGAACTGCACGTTGCCGCACTCAGCGCAAATACGGCCATGCTGCAGAGTATACGGAAAGCGGCTGCAGCAGGCATGCCGATCCTGGCGGAATGCGGAGGCTTCATGTATTTGCATAACACGCTGGAGGGGGAGGACGGTATCGTTTATCCTATGGCCGGCGTGATTGACGGCGATTGTTTTGCAGCGGGCCGTCTGACCCGGTTCGGGTATGTGACAGCCACGGCAAAAAAAGATGGCCTGCTGGGGAAAACCGGGATGCAGTTTCGCGGCCATGAATTCCATTACTGGGACAGTACGGCTGCCGGATCGGATTTCCGGGCGGATAAACCGGATGGCAGTCGAAGCTGGGACTGCGGTTTTCATACAGAAACCATGTACGCAGGGTTTCCGCATCTTCACTTTCGGGCCTGCCCGGAAGTATGCGTGCGTTTTGCGGAGAAATGCGCGGCCTTCCGGCCGTCAGAGGATTGCTGACACGGCACCGCGGCCATTATCGTACACAAAGTAAGTTAGAAAAAGGACACAGAGCGGGAGGAATCCGGTGAACAGGATGCAGGAAGAGAAACTTCGCAGGATGATGGACTTGATCGGAGAACCGGACGCGGAAGCCTCCGGCCGCTGCCGCGCGCGCTGGGACGGGATTGCCAAACCGCTGGACGGATTGGGAGAGCTGGAAAACTGCATTGTGAAAATTGCCGGGATGCGGGGGACGGACGATGTCTGCCTCGATCGCAAAGCCGTGGCTGTCATGTGCGGCGACAGCGCTGTGGTCCGGGAAGGAGTCGCGCAGACTTCTTCTGCGGTAACGGCTTCTGTAGCGGCGTCTGTTGCAGCCGGTACATCCACCGTGAATGTTATGGCAAGGCGAACCGGTGCCGCTGTGTTTGCCATTGATGTCGGAATGGTCTCTCCGGTTGTACCGGAAGGTGTGGTACCTATGCGGGTGGCGGACGGAGCGGACAATATAGCGGCCGGTCCGGCCATGACCAGAGAACAGGCTGCGCAGGGGATACTGGCAGGAATGAAAACGGCCATGGATCTTTTTTCGGACGGGTATGATATCCTTGCGGCCGGGGAAATGGGAATCGGAAATACCACACCGGCGGCAGCCGTGACTTCGTTACTGACCGGACAATCTCCCGAGACGGTGACCGGCCGGGGGGCGGGACTGTCAGAGCAGGCTTATGAACAGAAGATCGGCATTGTCCGGAAAAGTCTGGCGCTGAATGTGCCGGATCCGGAGGATCCGCTGGATATTCTGTCGAAAGTCGGCTCTTATGAAATAGCCGGCATGACGGGACTGTTTCTGGGCGGCGCTGCAGCCGGCGGCCCGGTAGTCGCTGACGGTGCGGTGTCCCTGACGGCTGCAGTCCTGGCACTCCGTCTGAATCCGAACAGCGCCGGCTATATGCTGCTGTCCCATGAAGGAAAGGAACCGGCCTGCCGTTATCTTATCCGGGAAACCGGGATGAAAGCACTGCTGAAAGCGGATCTTTCTCTGGGCGAGGGTACCGGCGCACTGCTGTTGTTCCCGCTGCTGGATATTGCGCTGGAACTGTACAATCATGGAAGAACATTCTCTGAATTGGGAATCGAAGCATATAAGAGGTATACGTGATGCAGGTCTGTATCTTCGGCGGCAGTGCCGGCGGCAAATCGGAATATGCCGGCCGGATCGCGGAAAAACTGGCCGGCGGCAGTCTGATCCGGTATATCGCGACCATGCCGGAGCAGGGCGAAGGTGCCAGGGAAAAAATCCGCAGGCATGAGAAGCTGCGGCAAAACGGACACTACAAGGTCAGTCTGTGTCTGTCTGTTTCGGATCTGGAGCAGGTGACAGAGGAACTCCGTGCCTCTGCAGGAGTGCTTCCGGTGGTGCTGCTGGACAGTCTGGATGGTCTGCTGGCGGACGTCATATTCGGATCCGGCGCAGAGCAGGAAGTATCGGAGCCGCCGTTGGAACCGGCGGAAAACCGGCTGGAAACCGCGCTGGGAAGGCTGGCAGAATGCGCCGGACACCTTATTGCAGTATCGGATGACTTTTACCGGGACGGAACGGTATATGATCCGCAGACGGAGCAATATATCTCTGCAGCGGGCCGTCTGCTGCAGGCTGCCTGCAGAAAGGCGGATACCGTCATTGAAGTAGTGTACGGAATTCCGGTACTTGTAAAACCGGCGGATCTGTCCGGGGCAGAACAGGTACCTTCAGAGAACCGCGCTCTGCCTTTCGGATCAATGGGAGAACAGTATGAATTCTTTGAAATCCCTTATCATCATGATGTCAATTTATACCAGGATTCCCATGCCGCAGATTGAATGGGAAGATACCTCTATGAAGCGCATGCTGCTGTTTCTGCCGGCGGCAGGAGTGCCGGTCGGTGCAGCGGAAGTGCTCTGGATGTTTCTTTTCGGGTATCTGCATCTGCCGGCAAACGCCGGCTTATGTGCCGTTGTCGCGGCATTGATTCCGGTACTGCTGACCGGCGGCATTCATATGGACGGGCTGGCGGATTCCGCGGACGCGCTGGCGTCCTGGGGCAGTTCCGAGAAGAAACGCGCGATCCTGAAAGATCCGCATATCGGAACCTTCGGAGTCCTGGCGCTGGTCATGTACATAATGTGTGTGACCGTGTTGCTGCAGATTCTGTTTTCCCGTATTTGTGCTGTGGAACCGGAAGCAGGTTCATTTCGAAGAGCAGCTGTTCTGGAGGGCAGTCTTTTTGTGCTTTCCAGAGCGCTGACACAGACTGCGATCGCCTGGATTCCGCCGGCTGCGGAAGAGGGTATGCTTTATCGCTTTGCTTCTCTGACTAACCGGCGGGTTCTTGGGCTTACCGGCGGGATTATCCTGATCGCCGGACAGATTCTGTGGTTTTGGACTGGCGGTCTCCGGGCTTTGCTTCTGCTGCCGGGGATGGCTTTGCATCTGTTTCTCTTCCGCAGAAAGATGCTGCGTCATTTCGGTGGCCTGTCCGGTGATCTCTGCGGACGGCTGATTCAGCTGTCGGAGCTGTGGATGACGGCTTTGCTGTGCTGGATCGTATAGTACTTTCATCAAACCGGAGGTAGCAGGATGGTTTTTATCATCGGAGGAAAGGCACAGGGAAAACTGGATTATGCGCTGCAGACCTTTTTTAAAGGGCGGATGCCGGACGAACATGCCCGCGGCGGGGCTGCATCTCCGGAGGATTTGTCTGAAGCCGTGCTGATTTCGGATCTGCAGGAATATATTCGCCGATATCAGAAAAACGGACATTGTGAATTGCCGGCCTTCCGCCGGGACGCCGTGGTCCTTTGCGAAGAAACCGGCAGCGGCGTCATTCCGATGGAACAGGCGGAACGGGATTTCCGAGAAGCGGTGGGCAGGGCAGGCTGCCGGATTGCAGCGCAGGCCGACCGGGTGATCGTCCTTCGTTTTGGCATCCCGCAGCGGATTAAATAATACCGGTGCGGGAAAGAGCGCGCGGGGCTATTATTCTGTTTCCATAAATGGCCGGATATAGTCGTCGATTTCAGAAAAATCAATACTGACGGATCCGTTGGAAATGCCCAGCGGAATAGTATCCCGGAAGGAATAGATCGTGA
>JAFWDF010000013.1 GCA_017534025.1 Bacillota bacterium | reverse complement strand
GCGTCTCCCGATCCGGCTTCATAGACAAGCGCTCCCTCTGCGAAGGAGAATTCCCGGACGATGTCCCCGAACATCGGGCCGCCAAGCGCTGCCATCGGTGCTTCCACATAGATGTCTGTCTCGTCGCCGGCCCGGAAGGAAGGCACGATATAACCGTCCAGATCGGCGTACAGGCTTACCCAGTAGCCGTTAAAATCCGCAGGTTCCGTATCCGCAGCCACATCTCCGGGAACATAAGTTTCCGGCACTTCACGGCTGAGGGTAACGGACAGTTCCCCCCAGAAAAGACTGTCTTCTATCACGGAGATCTCATCAGTCCCTCCATCCAGAAGGATCTCCCCGCCTTCATAAGTCCAGCTGCCTTCTATGGTGTTCTCCGCCAGATGCGGGGCGGTCAGCGTATAGCTGCCGTCCGCGTTTAGCTTCAGAGAAATCACAACATCCTGCAGCTCGCCGTACCAGTCTCCGGAAAGGTACTCAATGTACGGATCATTCTCCAGCGGCACGGTTTCCCCTTCCAGGATGGCCGGCTCCTGAAATTCTTCTGACCCGGCGGTATTGTTTTCCGGCGCAGCGGACGGCTCCGCCGTCGGTTTCGCGGACGATGCCGCAGATGTCTCAGCAGACGATCCGGCTTTGTTTTCTTCTGTCTCCCCGCAGGCTGCCAGGGTCAGTGCAAAGGCAGCAGCCAGAACCAGAATAGCAAATCTTTTCATAAAATCATTCCTTTCCGTGCGCGGTGCGCGAGAGGCTTGCCTCCGCGGTGCGCGCGCGACTCGATATTTCCTCGCGTCTGTTACCTGACTGTCCCGGTCGATGTGCCTGCCAGGGTAAATTCTACATCGTGGTATATTGTTTTTCCGCCTGAGGTCACGCGTATCGTATATTTCGCCGGGTATGGCTGGCCGGAGTCTCCGCGCCACTTGTATGAGGGTACACTGTAGATGATCAGCGTCATTTTTCCCTCCTCTTCCTCCAGAGAATACCATCCCTTTTTCAGTGGGACCTCTTCCGTCCGCAGCTCCCAGGTGTTGCTTTTCTTGTTCGTACAAACCCATCTTTCGGTATAAACCTTGATATTATAGGGCGTAACGCCGCCGTAAAATCCCCACCTGATGTCCGCCGTACCGTTCCAGTTGATCCTGGCGCTGTAGTACCCGTATTCTAGGGTATGTTCGACATAGACAGCATCAGAATAACTGTGCCGCCCCGTCTGCAAATCAAAGGCTTCACAGCGAAACCTGCCGCTGATCACCGGAAGCGTGCCGAAATTATCGATGGCGCCCGGGTCTTCCTGGACCAGTTCCAGCGTATTCGTGTCGGCCGAATTGATCGATATGGCCTTCCAGTGTCCGTCCTGGTATCTTGACCAGTTGTAGACGATCCGTCCTTCATCGCTTTGATAGGGTTCATCCCCGGGTACGGCCTCGCAGGTCAGCGTGGCGGTCGGATGGGTCGTGCTGCTCCCCGGAATCCTCACACTCTGCGGCTGGATGACAAAATACGGATCACAGCCGATATAATTCACCCGCATATTGCCGGAAGCAGCCATATGGCCGTCTCTGTCGCTGACGATACAGGTATAATATCCGGGCATGGTTACCGCGATGCGGTTCTCGAGCCCTGTGACATCTCCTTCGGTAAAAAAATTCACATTGTAAAGTACGGAAACATACGGATCTGTCTGATCAATGGGCTGCATACTCCCACCTTTACCGTCTAAACGGTACCAGTCAAACGTTATTTCATCGATGCCCGTGACGCTCTTGCCGGTAACCTTTGCCTGCAGAACAGCAGCCCGGCTGTCATTCTCCACCTGCACATAAGAGGTACAGGCATACATACGCACATACACCACTTCAACGCTTATCGTTTCTGAGCGCGCCCAGCGGCCGGTACTGTCGGTCGCGATGATATAATACAGTCCGGAATCTTCGACCTCATGCTTCACGATCAGGCTGTCATCCGTCCAGCTGTCCGCCAGAAGGCCGTCCGTAAAGCCGTATTCATCCCAGCCCGGTTCGATCCGGTACAGTTCATAGGTAATCGGGCCCTCGCCTTCCTCCAGCTCCATATCCAGCATTCTGTTTTCGCTGCCTTCAATGACATGGTACCAGAGCTGCCGTTTGATCTTCAGCTGTTTGTACGGCAGCGGAAGGCGGGTGCTGAGATGCCTTCCCATGGCGTCTTCCACTTCGAACAAATACTCGTCCGCCACATCGGCGGAATACGAAAAATGGAATTCGCCTTCATGGGCAGGATCCGTGTTTTCCTCTGCCTCCACATCCGTCCATCCGGAATTCGTGCTTACATAGTGGGCGGAATAAGGTGCGACACCGCCGGAAATATACACTTCCATATCCACGGTTTCTTCCCCGTCGATAATCGACCCGGCAGACATCCATACGTCCGTGATTGTCAGTGTCTCCGCCTCGTAGTAAAATGCTGCGTTTGATTTCGCACTCTGCCCCGCATCGTCGGAAACAATGCAGTAATACTCCCCGTAACTGTCCGGCACCAGGAACGGATTATGCGCATCTTCCGCCACCGGCGTATCGTCATCCGCATGGAACCAGTCATAGCTGTAGGGCGGCGTTCCGTCTACGGCCAGCGTCTTCAGTCCGGGATTTTCCGTGTCCTTCGCATTGCAGTTTTCCGGCTGTTCCGAGATGCTCAGATCATAGGTAAGTTTCACATGATCCGATTCCACCCAGGCGCCGCTCTCGTCGGATACGATACAGTAATAAGTCAGACCGCCGCCCGTGGTGGTAAGCGTAACGCTGTGGCTGACGACGCGGTCGCCCGGATTGAAAACAGCCGGCTTCACTTCCTGAAACTCCTGCAGGTCCGGAAGTTCAACGCCTTCAACTGACGGAAAAACATCCTTCCAGCTGTTGATGAAATCATCATGTTTTCCGGCCTTGCCGCCGGCAGCTGTAGCAATCAATCCTTCTATCTTAGTCGCGGCGCTTCCTTCCGTAATCGCTGTGGCAGCCACCATGGCCGCAGCCTTTTCTTCGTCCACGGAATGCCATTCATAGCTGTAGGCGCCGCTTCCGCCTTCCGCTTCCACGATAAATTTGTGCGATCCCTTTCCCGAACCATACCGGACAATGGAGCCGCCCTCCGGCTGTGTGACGATTTTAAGCGATGAATCGGGCGGATAGTTTTTCGGCGTCAGGCGCAGCATGGAAAACATTGCTGAGGCTGCGGAAACCGTTTCCGTCCTGGTGTGGGAGGGATCGTTCAGACATGTATAAAGGATCTCTCCGTCCCCGGCCAGACCGTCAGGCTCTTTTGTTACCGTGCCGCTGTCCCAGCGGTGACCGGTGGCCGGGATCTCTGTCTGCACAGTGATGATCTGCCCGCAGGCCGAACACTGCTGTCCATCTGTCAGGCCGTTTTCCGTGCAGGTGGCTGCCTTTCCGGGCAGCGCAGCGACCGTATGCTCTTTTTTCGGAATGCTTTCCGTCCTTTTCTCCCCGCAGCGTGTGCAGGTATACGTTTTCACGCCTTCCGCGGTGCAGGTGGCTTCCTGTGTAACCGTTCCGCCGTCCCAGCTGTGGCCGAGTGCGGCAGCAGTGACTTCCCTGTACGGGCTTTCCTCGCAGGACGGATCCCCGCATTCGTAAAGAATGTATCCCTCCTCCGTGCAGGTGGCATCGTGCCTCTCAACTTCTTTCCACCTGTGAAGATGTCCGTCGCTTCCGGTCGTGGGCGGCGCCGCGTATACGGCCGCCGGCAGCATGGCAGATGCAAGGACCAGCGCCAGAACCAAAGCCGGAAGTTTTTTAAATCTGTTTTTCATCGCTCCTCCTCCCCGGTTTGAGTACGAATGCCGCCTGTCATATTATTTCGTTTTTGCGCGTTTTCTGCCGAAGGCAGCTGTGCCTGCAAGCGCTGCAGCGGCAGCG
>JAFWDF010000134.1 GCA_017534025.1 Bacillota bacterium | reverse complement strand
GGTTTTTCCAATAATGAAATAGACCGCTTTTCCACCGCGTCGCTCATTACCCGGAGCACCAATGATATCCAGCAGATCCAGATGGTCGTGGTGGCGATGCTGCGCCTGCTGCTTTATGCGCCGATTATCGGCGCCGGCGGGATCTATAAGGTGGTCCGGACGCATTCGCATATGGAATGGATTATCATCCTGGGCGTGGCCGCGATTCTGCTTCTTGTAACCGTACTGATGCGGATCGCGCTGCCGAAATTCCGGATTATGCAGAGCCTGATCGACAATCTCAATCTGGTTTCAAGAGAGATTCTGACCGGCCTTCCGGTGATCCGTGCCTTCGGACGGGAACAGGAGGAGGAAGCGCGGTTCAGAAAGGCCAATATTGATCTGACCGGCACCCAGCTGTTCACCAGCCGGACGATGGTCTTTATGGGACCGGGCATGTCGATCATTATGTACGGTATTACACTGCTGATCGTGTGGGTTTCCGCCCGCCGCATTGACGCGGGAACGCTGCAGATCGGAACCATGACGGCGTTCATTACGTATTCCATGCTGATCGTCATGTCGTTCCTGATGCTGACGGCTCTGGCCATCATGGTACCGCGGGCCGGCGTGGCTGCAGAGCGAATTGAGGAAGTGCTCCGGACAGAGAGCAGCATTACAGAACTTCCGGAAGAGCAGAGAAGCCGTGCGGACGACAGTACGCAGAAGGGAACTGTAGTGTTCGAACAGGTGGCTTTCCGTTATCCGGATTCGGAACTGGAGGTTCTGTCCGATATTTCATTTACGGCAAAGCCGGGAGAAACCACGGCAATCATCGGCAGTACCGGCTGCGGAAAATCGACGCTGGTCAATTTGATCCCGCGGTTTTATGATGTGACGGCCGGCAGGATTCTGGTGGGCGGCACGGATATCCGGGAGATGGGCCTGAAGGAACTGCGGGACCGGATTGGTTTTGTTCCGCAGAAAGGGGTCCTGTTTTCCGGCACGGTGGCTTCCAATCTCCGCTTCGGGGATGAAGAAGCCGGGGAAGAGGAAATGAAACAGGCGGCCGCTACGGCACAGGCCCTGGAATTCATAGAAAGCAAACCGGAAGGCCTGGAGGCGCCGATTGCCCAGGGCGGAACCAATGTGTCCGGCGGGCAGAAGCAGCGGCTGGCCATTGCCAGAGCGCTGATCCGCAAACCGGAGATCATGATCTTCGACGACAGTTTTTCCGCGCTTGATATGAAAACGGATACTGCCCTGCGGCGAGCGCTGAATGAGGAACTGCATGACAGTACCGTGATTATTGTTGCGCAGCGGATCAGCACCATTATTCATGCAGATCAGATACTGGTTCTGGAACAGGGAAAGATCGCCGGGATCGGTACGCATGAACAGCTTCTGCAGACCTGTGATGTGTATCGGGAAATTGCCTCGTCGCAGCTCTCCGCTGCGGAGCTGGGCATCCGGGAGGAGGTGTGAGTATGGCGGAACAGAGAACCCGCAGAGCCCGTCCGGCGCGCGGTCCGATCGGAACCGGCGAAAAACCGAAGAATTTTTCCGGTTCATTGAAACACCTTCTGGCTCATATAGCGAGATATAAATTTACATTGATTGCCGTCGTGCTCATGGCGGTCGGTTCCACCGTATTCGCCGTAATCGGCCCGAAAGTCATGGCGCAGGCAACCAATGCGCTGGCTGACGGCCTGATGCGGAAGATCGCTGGAACCGGGGGTATAGATTTTACATATATCGGTAAGATTTTGCTCATTACACTGGCGATTTATGTTCTAAGCAGTGCCATGAACTTCCTGCAGGGATGGCTGATGACATCGGTGACCAACCGGATCTGCTTCGCGCTGCGCAGGGACATTACCGCCAAAATCAACCGCATGCCGATGAAGTATTTCGAAACCCGGAGCTACGGAGACATTCTGTCCCGTATTTCCAATGACGTGGATACTATCGGCATGGGGCTGAACATGAGTCTGGTCCAGATCATTACGTCTCTGGTAACCCTGATCGGCGTTCTGGTCATGATGCTGACCATTTCTCCGTTAATGACTCTGATTGCGATTTGTGTAATCCCGATCTCGATTCTTCTGATCAGCATTGTAGTAAAACGTTCACAGCCGTATTTCCGGGCGCAGCAGGAGTACCTCGGAAAGGTCAACGGCCAGGTAGAGGAAGACTACGGCGGACATCTGGTCATCAAGGCGTTCAGCCGGGAGGATGCGGTACTCAGGGATTTTGATGAAACCAATGATATCCTGTTCCGTTCCGCCTGGAAATCCCAGTTCCTGTCCGGACTGATGCAGCCGATGATGATCTTTGTCGGCAATCTGGGGTACGTCGCAGTGGCTATTTCCGGCGGCGCGCTGGCTATCCGGGGCATCATCGGGATCGGTGATATTCAGGCATTTATTCAGTATGTGAAAAATCTTACGCAGCCGATTCAGCAGATGGCAACGATTATTAATCAGCTGCAGTCCATGACGGCGGCTTCGGAACGGGTTTTTGAATTCCTGAGTGAAGAAGAAGAGCCGGCAGTGGCGGAGCATCCGGTGCGGCCGGAGGATGTGAAGGGAAACATCGGGTTTTCTCATGTGGCGTTCGGATACAATCCGGAGCAGCCGGTCATCCATGATTTCAGTGTACAGGTTACTCCGGGACAGAAAATTGCCATTGTCGGACCGACCGGCGCCGGCAAGACAACGATTGTGAAACTGCTGCTGCGTTTTTATGACGTGGACGCGGGTTCCATTACCCTGGAGGGTCAGGATATCCGGGATTATGACCGCCACGAGCTGCGCGATCAGTTTGCTATGGTACTGCAGGATACCTGGCTGTTCCGCGGCACGATCCGGGAAAATATCCGGTACGGACGGCCGGATGCCACGGATGCGGAAGTGGAGCAGGCGGCCGATGCCGCCCTGGTGGACCATTTCATCCGTACCCTGCCGGGCGGATATGATATGGAATTAAATGAGGAAGCGACGAATGTTTCCCAGGGGCAGAAACAGCTCTTGACCATTGCCAGGGCCATTCTGGCGGACCGTAAGATACTTATTCTGGATGAAGCGACCTCATCGGTGGATACCCGTACGGAGGAGCTGATCCAGAAGGCCATGGACCGCCTGATGGAAAACAGGACCAGTTTCATTATTGCGCACCGGCTTTCCACGATCCGCAATGCCGACCGGATTCTGGTCATGAAGGAAGGCGACATCGTGGAGCAGGGTACACATACGGAGTTGCTGCAGAAAAACGGTTTTTATGCGGAACTGTATAATTCTCAGTTTGCAGCGGTTTAAGAAAGAGCGAAGTTATGGCAGATAACAAAACATATTTTATACAGACCTACGGGTGCCAGATGAATGAAAGGGATTCGGAGACCATCGCCGGCATGCTGGAGCAGGAGGGTTTCGTGCCTGCCCTAGAGCGGGACGGCGCCGGGGTCATTGTTCTGAACACCTGCAGTGTCCGGGAAAATGCGGACAACCGGTTTTTCGGGCAGCTGGGCGTCATGAAAAAGATCAAGGAAAAGAATCCGGATTCCATTGTTGCGGTCTGCGGCTGTATGATGCAGCAGGAGCCGGTCATCCGGAAAATCCGGGAGAAGTACAACTGGGTAGATATCATTTTCGGGACTTTGAATATCGATGAATTCCCGTCTTTGCTCCGCCGCCGTCTGGCAGAGGGCCGGCAGGCAATGTCCGTAAGTGAAGCCCGGGAGCACATCGCGGAAGGGCTTCCGTCCGTCCGGAAATATCCGTTCAAATCCTTCGTGAATATCATGAATGGCTGCAATAATTTCTGCACCTATTGTATCGTCCCGTATACCAGAGGCCGGGAAGTAAGCCGGCAGCCGGAGGCGATTCTGGAGGAAATCCGCAGTCTGGCGGCGGACGGCGTCAGAGAAGTGACGCTGCTCGGGCAGAATGTCAATTCCTACGGAAAAGCGGATCGTTTCGATACGGATTTTGCGGATTTGCTTTATCGTGTGAATGAAGTGGACGGGATTGAGCGCATCCGGTTCATGACGTCTCATCCGAAGGATGTGCCGGACCGCCTGATCGGGGCTTTCCGTGACTGTGAGAAGCTCTGTCATCACATTCACCTGCCGGTACAGTCCGGCAGCAGCCGTCTCATTAAAAAAATGAATCGCCATTATACAAAAGAAGGCTATCTGGAGACGGTCGCGGCACTTCGTGAAGCGGCGCCGGACATTGCCATTACCACGGATATCATCGTCGGCTTCCCGGGGGAAACCGAAGAGGATTTTGAAGAGACCATGGATCTGGTGCGGAAAGCACAGTTTGATTCCGCCTTCACCTTCCTGTATTCCGTGCGGGATGGTACGCCGGCGGCAAAGTATCCGGATCAGGTTCCGGAGGAAGTGATGCACCGGCGGTTTGACCGTCTGGTAGAGGCGCTCAATGCAATTACTGCAGAAAAAAATCTGGCCTATCAGGGCAGGGTGGAGAAAATTCTCATTGAAGGCCCGAGTGCCAGGGGCGGCGACGGCATCTGTTCCGGCAGGACGGATACTTTCAAGCTCGTGAATTTCCGCTGCAATCCGGCGAGGGCCGGAGAACTGGCAGACGTTCGCATTACGGAAGCGAAGACATTCAGTCTCTTCGGAGAACTGGTGTAAACCGTTGAAAGGGTGATCTCTTTGATTCATTTTGAAAATGAGAGGGGCGGCATTTCCCTGACGGAAAATGTGGTTGCGAGAGTCGTTACGGAAACGGCCAGGTCCTTCGGCGGCAGAATACTGTTCTCCAACCAGAGAGGCAAGCTTCTGAAGGTCGGCAATACAGGGAAAGAACATCTGAGCTTCATCCAAGTGGAGGAAACTGAGGACGGGAAGGTCGATATCCGGTTCTATGTAGTCATCCGTTTCGGAACCAGCATCCATTCCCTGGAGAAGGAGCTGGGGCCGGCCATCCGGGAAAATGTGCGCAAAGTGACCGGTCTGGAAGTGAATGCACTGGCCATGACCATCACCGGCGTGAAATCGAAAAAAATCGGCAGGCGGCAGCTGGAGATTGAATTGTAATGGAATTATCGGACATTCGGGGGATCGGAACAAAGAAGCTGGCTTTACTGGCCGGGCTTGGGATTGAAACCGCAGAGGACATGCTGGAATATTACCCGGTGTCCTACGAAGACCGCACCCGGATCACGCCCGTGGCCGAATTGCAGCCGGGCGGGTCTTATTATGTCAGTGTGGTGGTCCGGAGAATACTGCGCGGCCGGCCCGGCAGACGGGGCGGTATGGTGAAGATCCTGGCGGAGGACGCGACGGGGAGCCTGGAAATCGTGTTTTTCCGGGCATCCTATATGGCTTCTTCTTTTAAAACCGGAGAGCTTTACAATATCTACGGAAAAGTAACGAAGAGCGGCAGCACACTGCAGATGGTGCATCCGGGGTCTTTTGAACCACAGGAACAGGCGGTGCGGCGCATCCTGCCGGTATACCGCACGGCAAAGGGCATTACGCAGAAAGATCTGCGGAACATTGCGGAGGCTGTTCTGGCGGAACAGGAAGAACTGGCGGAAGTACTGCCGCCGGATATCCTGGAGAAACGCCGGATCGCAGGCAGAGCAGCCGCTCTGCGGAACGTGCATTTCCCGGCCGACCGGAGATCCTATGCAGCAGCGAAATACCGCCTTGTTTATGAAGAACTGTTTCTTTTCCAGAGCGGACTGCATCTTCTGACCGGCCGTTCTTCCGGACGGATCCGGGGGATCGCCTATCCGCATGACGATTATATCCGCGAGTTTGCATCCTTTCTGGGTTTTCCTCTCACCGGTGCACAGAAAAGAGTGCTGGAGGAAATTGAGCGGGACATGGAATCAGACATGCAGATGCAGCGTTTGCTGCAGGGTGATGTCGGCTCCGGAAAAACCGCCGTGGCGGCTTCGGTGTTATATAAAGCGGCAAAGAACGGCTGCCAGGGAGCCTTCATGGCTCCGACAGAGCTGCTGGCGTCCCAGCATTATAAAGATTTTCTGGAGCTGTTCCGGGATACGGGGCTGCGGGTCGGTTTCCTTGCTTCCGGCATGGACCGGAAACAGCGTGCGGAAACACTGGCCGGCCTGGCGGACGGAACGGTTCATATTGCAGTGGGAACACATGCTCTGATCCAGAAGGAGGTTGAATTTGCCGACCTGGGGATTGTCATAACCGATGAGCAGCACCGTTTCGGTGTAAAACAAAGAGTCGGCCTGGCGTCCAAGGGCAGGAATCCGGATACGCTGGTCATGACCGCGACACCGATTCCCCGCAGTCTGGCAGCAGTGCTTTACAACGGCCTGGATCTGTCGGTGATCGATGAACTGCCCGTGGGCAGGAAACCGGTGATTACGAAGGCGGTCAGCCTGAAATCCCGGGAACGGGTCATGCGGCAGGTGGAACAGCGCCTGCAGGCGGGTGAGCAGGCGTATTTTGTCGCGCCTCTGATCGCGGATTCCGAAAGCGTCGATGCCATGTCCGCGGAAAAAATGTTTGCTGCCCTGCAGAAACGGTTTCCGGATTATCCGGCCGGCCTGGTGCACGGCGGTATGAAGCAGGCGGAAAAGGATGCCGTCATGCATGCTTTTTCCGGGGGCGCTCTTCGTATACTGGCCGCTACGGTGGTCATCGAGGTTGGTATTAATGTTCCGTCTGCCACGGTAATGGTGATAGAGAACGCGGAACGCTTCGGGCTGGCGCAGCTGCACCAGCTGCGGGGCCGGGTGGGCAGAAGTGAGAAACAGTCCTATTGTTTTCTTCTGACAGACGAAAAATCGCAGCTGGGAAAGGAACGGGCAGAGGTACTGGCGTCCACCACAGACGGCTTTGCCATCGCGGAAAAAGATCTCGAGATGCGGGGCCCGGGGGATCTGATGGGAACCCGTCAGCATGGAGTGCCGCAGCTTTTCCTTTCGAATATTCTTGCCTATGGAAAAATATATGATGCAGTGAAGGAGGATGCAGAGGAAATGTTCCGTCTGGATCCGGAACTGCAGCTTCCGGAACACCGTGCCGTCAGGGAAAGGGCGCTCCGGCAGTTTGACGAAGGCGGAAATATCGGTCTGTAGGCCGGTGAACAGGCAGTCCGGCAGGACAAACCTGCTTTTTTAGATAATTTCTTAACAGAAATAGCGGATATTATTTCTATTTAAGTGAAATACATGTTATAATGTTAGTCAGTAAAATTGTGTGTATCTGGAGATCATGGAGTTACGCATGAGAATCATAGCGGGGGAATTGAAGGGCAGAAAGCTCGTTACGCCAAAGGACGACAGTGTTCGTCCCACCACGGATAAAGTAAAAGAAGCGGTTTTCAGCATGCTGATGCCGTACCTTCAGGACAGTGTGGTAGTAGACCTGTTCGCCGGTACCGGCAGTCTCGGGCTGGAGGCCATCAGCCGGGGCGCAAAACGGGCCTATTTTGTCGACAAGGACCGGCGCAGTATTGCCCTTGTCCGGGAAAACGTCCATCATTGCGGCGTGGAAGACCGGGCGGTTATTCTGTGTTCGGATCATGCCTCTGCGCTGAGCCGCATTCACGACACTGCGGATATCGTATTCCTTGATCCTCCATACAGGACAGGTCTCTTGACCGAATGTATGCAGCTGCTGCGCGATTCCGGAATTCTTCCGGAAGGAGGAATTGTCGTGGCAGAGCATGACAGCCATGATTCCATGCCGGATCAGATTGCCGGATTCCGGAAAATCCGGGACCGCAGATACGGCAAGATTGGTATATCGGTCTTTGAGCAGGAGGAAAAGTAAATGAAAAAATTCATGTATCCGGGGACTTTTGATCCACTGACCCTGGGACATCTCGATATTATTAAAAGAGCGTCCAGACTCTGCGACGAGCTCGTTGTGGCTGTGGCGACGAATTCCAGTAAAAATCCGCTGCTCTCAGCAAAGGAACGGATTACTCTGATTGAAGAGGCTGTCCGGGACGCAGGCATTTCCAATGTAACGGTAGTGCGGTTCTCCGGTCTTCTGGCAGAGTATATGGAAAAAAACGGGATCAATTCCATGGTTCGCGGACTCCGGGATTCCATGGACTTTATCACGGAGATGCCGCGGGCGTATATG
>JAFWDF010000133.1 GCA_017534025.1 Bacillota bacterium | reverse complement strand
TCGCTTTCGATGTTTTCCTCTTTGGAACTGCCATTATTACACCTCCTCGCCATTCAAAGTCTAACAGATTGATTATAATCTCCCGAAATGCATTTGTCAACGACGAATATTATATTTTTCTTACAGAGAGGATACGATTTCCGCTGTATCTCTTGCAATCATCAGCTCTTCATTCGTCGGGATTACCAGGATCTTAACCGGGGAATCGTCCGCGGAAACGATGACTTCGTCTCTGTTCTTGTTCTTTTCCTTGTCGAGGATAATGCCGATGGATTCCAGGCCTTCGCAGATTCTTTCTCTCATTTCGGCGTCATTTTCACCTACGCCTGCAGTGAAGACGATTGCGTCTGCGCCTGCCAGCTGTACGAAGTAGTTGCCGATGTAGCCGCGGATTCTTCTGGCGTACATCTTCAGCGCGATTTCAGCCATTTCATCGCCTTCTTCAGCGGCCTTGTCAACGGCTCTCATATCACTTTCACCGAAGATACCCAGCAGGCCGGACTTCTTGTTCAGCACGTTCAGTACTTCTTCTGCAGTCATATCTTCCTGATCCATCAGATAGGTAACGATGGTTGTATCGATATCGCCGGCACGGGTACCCATCATGATACCTTCCAGCGGAGTGAGACCCATGGAAGTATCGATGCACTTACCATACTTAATGGCAGACAGGGAACCGCCGTTGCCGATGTGGCAGCAGATGATCTTCAGATCTTCCGGCTTCTTGCCCAGGTATTTCGGCGCTTCGAGGGAAATGAAGCGGTGGCTGGTGCCGTGGAAACCATATTTCCGTACTCTGTCATTTTCATAATATTCATAAGGAACAGCATACAGGAATGCTTCCGGTTCCATAGTCTGGTGGAAAGCCGTATCAAATACGCCGACATTCGGAACGCCAGGCATAGCCTTTTCCGCAGCTTCAATACCTACCAGGTTTGGCGGATTGTGCAGCGGAGCCAGCGGGATGAATTCCTCCAGCGCAGCCTTGACATCGTCGTCGATCAGGACGGAAGAAGCATATTTGTCCGCACCCTGTACAACTCTGTGACCGATACCCGCGATTTCGCTCGGGTCGCTGATAACACCGATATCAGGATCCGTGATGGTTTTAATGATATACGCAACGCCTTCTGCGTGATTCGCAAAAGGTACTATCGATTTCATTTTTTCGGAACCGGTCTTTGTGTAAGCAAATGTAGAATCGTCGCCGGCCAGTTCGACCAGCCCTTTGCAGAGCATTTCTTCCTTATCAGTATCAATAATCTGATATTTGATCGAAGAGCTTCCGCAGTTGATGACCAGAATATTCATAATGTCCTTACCTCCAATACTGCCGGTGACACCGCCGCCTGTCCGCAGCGCAGATCAGGATAGTGATACCCGGCAATCTGACTGATTGTTCATTAACGCAAAAATTATATAGGTTTTTCTATGCATAGTCAATAATCCCACTGACAAAAATATATCATTCCGGCCATTCTGTTTCCCGGAAATGACCCGGCATAATGGGAATACGGTTCTTCCCTGACCCGGCCGGCTCCATACGGCCATGCAGCATGGCGCACAGATCCTCCGCCCGCATATCCAGCTCAATACTTCTGCGGATCCGTTCCTCGTATTGATCCAGCCGGCGAAGATTACTGAGAACCGGTATGGACGATGTTTCAGCAGCTTTCCGCAGCAGTTCACGGCCGGCTTCGGAAAACCCGAGCACCCGGGCATACACGGCACCCCGGACAGCATCCGCCGCTTCCTGTGTAAAGCCCATCAGAATATGAACCAGCGTTCTGCGGATTCTCGCTCTGGTATAGCGTCTGGTCTGCACAGCGTCCATCAGCTCGTCCAGCGTCTCCGGGCATCCGGCTGCCGCTTCCTGCAGCCGGGCTTCCAGACCTTCGGAAACGGAATAGATTTCCGACAGCCCGCGGCGATCCGCCGTCCGGAGCCGATATAAAAGATAATGCAGCATATTCCGTTCCGGATCCTCTGTGTCCGTACAGCCGCACATTAACCGAAATGTTGACGCAGGCACGGCTTCCTGCACCGAAAGCAGGCGGCCGCCGCGCACGGCTTCCCGGATCTCACCGGCCGAACGCATCCCGTTCAGGGCAATGGTTTCCGTTCTCCGCACCGGCAGCGGGCTAATACCCGACTGCAGTCTTTTCAGGACACGCATATACTCCACCGCCAGAAGATTGTTCGGTTTCCGCAGCAGTTCGGCAGCTTCCTCTCCGGCCAGCTCCGACACGGTCCGGGTCACGGCATCCGGATATGAACATCCCTGTTTCAGATAGTACCGGATCCGGCCGCCGGCCTGCTCCTCCTCCGGCATCACGGAAGATGCCAGATCCAGCTTCCGGAAACCCTCCTCTTCGCAGCCAAAGCTCAGAACATCCACACAGCCCAGGCCATGCAGGATGGATACCGCGCCGCCGGCATATTCCTGTCCGCTGTTGCAGGAATAAAAATAAGGCAGCTGGATGACCAGATCAGCGCCTGCCGCCAGTGCCATTTCTGCCCGGGTCCATTTTCCATATAAACCCGGCATGCCCCGCTGAAGAAAATCTCCGCCCAGAATCACCACGGCACAGTCCGCGCCGGACAGTTCTTTTGCCCGGCGAAGCTGATACAGGTGACCATTATGGAAAGGATCGTATTCTGCCGTGATGCCTACCGTTTTCATACTGCTTTTCTCCATATTGAAACAGACAAAGCCGGGATCTTCGATCCCGGCCTGTCAGATCTGCCTGTTCGGTCAGATTTCTTCCACTTCTTCAATATCGTCGGACATCGCCTTTAATTCGGCTCTGTTGTCCGCAATCGTCTGGTCCATCTTGTCAAAAAGATCTGTGATATCACCCAGCAGGCGCTGAACATAAGTATCGTTCATTTCCGTGATGCGCTGCTGGAATGTGTACAGGATCTGGTCCACATACTCGAAAGTGCCCATCTTGAGCTCTGTAACGCTCTCCTGGGTGTTGTGAAGGATCTCGTCCGCCCGTTTCTTGGCGCGCAGCGTAATATCATCCGATTCTACCAGCTGATCGGATTTTTCATTCGCCAGCTTGATCAGTTTGTCATATTCCGCCTTTGCATCATCGAGAATCCGCTGACGCTCGTCCTTGATCCACTGCGCCTGCTTGATTTCCTCCGGAAGCTCCCTGCGGATTTCATTGAGAATATCCGAGATGTCATCCGCATTGACAATGACCTTTCCTGTCAACGGAAAACCGCCTGCCGAATCGAGAATATCTTCAATTTCCTGCAATAAATCAATTATTTTCATCCTGCACCCTCCCGATGTGATTATCTATAATATACTTGCGTACGTTTTCAGGGACCAGTCCCTCAATACTGCCGTTGAAATAGATCAGTTCCTTAATAGCACTGGAACTGATGAACGAATGGTTCCGGTTTGTCAGAAGGAAAATCGTTTCAAAATTCTCGTACAGAAACTGACTCATATA
>JAFWDF010000132.1 GCA_017534025.1 Bacillota bacterium | reverse complement strand
TTCCTCCTGATTTCAAAAGTTGACCCACGGTGACCGACTCTGGTGCCCATTTCCCGCGCTGCCTGCTCCCCAAGCTGCTAACTCCCGGCAGGCGGCGCCCGTGCCTTCCAATCGGTTCTTTTGGACCTTCTGCCTCTTATTTTCCGCTAAGGTCCACTGCTTTGAACCTTTCCTCTCTATATTCCGCAAAGGTCCAAAAAACTGTTCTGCCGGGCGCCGCCACAGCCTTCCAACAATTTTTTTTGGGCCTTCTGCCTCTTATTTTCCGCTAAGGTCCACTGCTTTGAACCTTTCCCCCCCATATTCCGGAGAAGGTCCAAAAAACTGTTCTGCCAGGCGCCGCCACAGCCTTCCAACAATTTTTTTTGGACCTTCCGCCTCTCATTTTCTGCTAAGGTCCACTGCTTTGAACCTTCCCCCCCCATATTCCGAAGAAGGTCCAAAAGCGATCTACGACGGGCGCGGCCCCCGACACCGGTCCGAACCATACCCCCTCCCCCGGTCGCCGGCCGCCGGATCCGAACAACAAAAAAGAAGCTGTGAAAAACCACCCGATAAACGCGTGCTTTTTCACAGCCCCTGCCATTTCCTTAATGAATTTTTAAACGGCGGTCCTCACGCCCTTACAACATCGACAGATAGTGCTTCATGATCAGCGGCCCGGCTGTCTCCAGCTGATAGTGCGGGATTCGCTTCACAGCCTCCCGGCCAAGCTCCTGCCGAAGTACCGGCGAATCCATCAGCCGCCTCACACAATCCGCGAAACCCGCTTCGTCGCCGCACTTCCAGAACAGCCCGGCCGCCGGTCTGCCGCCCAGCAGATCCACATGGCCCTTGATGTCCGTCGCCGCCGTCGGCAGTCCGAAATACATGGCTTCCATAATATTCACCGGAAGGCCCTCATACCGGCTCGAAGAAGCCGCCAGATCGGCCTCAGCATACCAGTCCCGGATCTCCGGAATATAGCCCGGGATGATCACGCGGCCCGGAGCAGTCTCTGCAGCCAGTTCCCGGCAGTCCTCCAGCCTGGCACCGTCGCCCGGCAGCAGAAGAAAAACATTATCCGGCAGAAGCCGCATTCCGCGGATCAGCGTTTCCTGATTCTTGCGGCCGGAAAACTCTGCCGCAAACAGCACCACAAAAGCGCCTTCCGGGATACCCAGCCGGCTCCGCAGCCCCGAAACGCTGCCTTCCGGCATCGAATCCGCCGGACCAGGCGGTCCGAAGCGGCGGCTGTCCAGTCCTACCCCCGGAATGTTCACCACTTTCCTGCCGAGACGCAGGCGCCGTGCCAGCTCATAGTCCCACTGGTTCATGGTCATGACCAGATCCGTTTCGGCCCGGGTCAACCGTTCCGCACGCTCCAGCAGCATTCTTCGCCGGGCCGGCGTCCGATCATCAAACAGATAACCGTGCACCATGTTAATGACCTTCGGCCGGGACTTCAGTCCTTTCAAAGCCAGCCGCGTAAAAAAAGCGGCCAGCGAGGTGTGCAGAATAATCAGGTCATACTGTTCCCGGACGATCCTGCGGCGCAGCATGGCTGCAGCCCGGAAATTGGAAACCGACGTCATCTTCTTTTCGAAAGGCAGATTAATGAAATCATTAATGAAGGAAACATCGCCGCTGCCTGCCCGGTCCGGGGTCGATCCGGAACCGGCCGCACCACGCGGAGCGGCGGGCGGCATCCGGCACGCCAGATCCACAAGGCAGCCCTGCCGGCTCAGCTCCTGCAGGTACGGCAGGTGAAAGTCGCGGATATGCCGGTACACCGACGCCACATAAAGTATTTTCTTTTTCACCGTACCGCTCCCATCTGCGCTGCACTGCTCTAATGCCAGCGCCGCACCGTTCTAATGCCTGCGCTGCCCGCTTCGGGGACACGCTGCAGCGCATTCGCTCTGTGCTGCCCGTTGCCGGATATATGGCGACGCGCTGCCTGTATAGCCCTGCCGCGCCGGGCGGTGCCCCTCACACGGCATCCGGCATCCAGCGGGCGCGCCGGGCGCCTTAAACACACAAACCCGGCGCCTGAGCCTGCCGCCGCTGCAAACTACAAAAACCTGTAAATGATCCGGTGGCTGGCTTCCAGGGCCAGCTTGATCACCTGATCCATATCGTAATACTGATAATCGCCCAGGCGGCCGCCGAAAATAACATCCGGCTCTGCGGCTGCCAGTTTCCGGTACTCTTCTGCCAGCTTCCGGTTCGCCTCATCATACATCGGATAGGCCGGCTGCGCCTCGCTGCTCAGCTCCGGATCGCCCGCCGGCACGTGTGCCGGGTCATTAATATCACCGAAATACTCCCGGCTCACCACCGTTTTGTCCAGGTCGATGATGCTGCTGCGGTCAAAATATTTGTGCTCGATCACACGGGTCCACGGCGTTTCCGAATCCGTGCAGTTTACAATGGCATTGCCCTGGTAATTCCGCTTATCCAGCAGCTTGGTGTCCATCCAGACCGTCCGGTAACCCAGCCGGCCGAGCCGATAACCGAAATAAGCATCCAGAGGACCGGTGTAAATGGTCTTGAGCGCCAGCTTGTCCAGCTCCTCCTTGTTTTCCAGGTAATCCACACCCAGACGGACTTCCACGCCTTCCAGCATGTTTTCCACCATTTTCGTGTAGCCGCCCAGCGGAATCCCCTGGTAGCTCATGCTGTAATAGCTGTTATCATAAGACATTCTGACCGGGAAGCCGCTGATCAGAGACGGCGGCAAATCCTCACACGGACTGCCCCATTTCTTCTGGGTATAGCCTTTGACCAGGCGGTTATAGATATCCGTTCCCACCATACTGATGGCTTTTTCCTTCAGATTCTGCGGCTCGGTGATGCCTGCCTGCTCAATCTGCCGGGCCAGCCGCTCCTCCGCCTGCTCCGGCGTCACCACGCCCCAGACCTTGTTGAACGTGTACATATTAAATGGGAGGGAATACATATCCCCGTAAAAATTCGCCACAGGCGCATTATTATAACGGTTGAATTCCGCGAACTGATTGACGAACTTCCAGATTTCCCGGTCATCGGTGTGGAAAATGTGCGTGCAATATTTATGAACGTGAATGCCGTTGACTTCCTGTGTGTAAATGTTTCCGCCCACGGCCCGGTTCTTTTCCACAACCAGCACCGACCGGCCGGCCTTGTGCGCCTCGTGGGCAAAGACCGCGCCGAACAGTCCCGCTCCCACGATCAGATAATCATATTTCATAACAACCTCCGCCAGCCCCTTCCGGGGATGGATACTCTATTCCTCCTCAATACTCCTCCGAACAGCGTCTAAACACCGCTGTTCCTATTATACCACGAACCGGATCAGGACGCTTCCCGGAGATATTCCTCAACATCTTCCTCCAGCTCGATTGTACCCAGATTATTCGCCTGCCAGTTTTCCATCTTTTCTTCCATGGAAACTGCAAAGGCACGGAATTCCGGCGAGCCGTCATCGTTCTCCATCAGAGCCCGGAAGGCCTTCTGCCAGGCTTTCGGATCACTGGCGCAGTAATCCAGATACTTTTCGATCATCGCAAAGCCTTCCTCCCGCTGCTGCACCCGGAAATAGTATTCCGCCAGATACAGAGGGATGGAATTGGAATCCAGTTTCTTCAATTGCTCCGCGTACTCTGCCGCCTGCTCCATCACCGCTTCATCCCCGCCTTCCGTGGAGGCGTAGTAGATATAGGAAACGAGATAGTCCGAACGGTCAAAGCGGTCCATCGCCGCAGCCCGGGACAGAGCGTCATAGGACAGGCCCTTCCTGACCAGGCCCGCCGCGCGCAGGTTCATTCCCAGCAGACCGGTCCAGAGCAGCACAAATACCAGCATGGCGCAGACCACTGCCGTAAACGCCTTTCTGCCTCCGGCACGCCGGCCTCCGCCGGATCCTTCCGGTTTTGCTGTTAATGATAATGCTCCCGGCAGCGCCCCGCCGCAGCAGATGCTGAGCAGTGCGAATACGCAGTAAGCCGCCGGCAGGAAGCAATAATGAGAAAAGTCCACATCCACCGCCGCGTGGCCCGCCATCATGAACAGGGCGGCGCCCAGCGCCGGCGTCAGCGAATGGCCAGCCGCTGCATGAGAATGGCCCGCCGCTTCAGGCGAATGCCCCCCCGCTGCCGGCTCATTAGCACTGGTCCCTCTGCCCTTCCCGCGGGACATGCCTCCGAAGCGGTCCGCAAGGACAGCTGCCGCCGAAATGACCAGCAGGAACAGGAACAATAGCAGACCGATCAGGCCGGTTTCCACCATGGTCTGAATAAAATGGTTGTGCGCGTACTTGGTTTCGTAATAGAAGGACTGCACACTCTTGATGCCGCTCTCAAAACCGCCCGGGCCGAGTCCGATCACCGGACTGCGGGCAAACAGCTTCATGCCGTCCCGGAAAAAGACCAGCCGCTGGACGGCGTTTTCATTGTAGCGCAGCCCCTGGATCCGGTTAGCCATATAGTCCGGCAGCAGCCGGTAATCCAGCGGTACCTCGCCGGCATCACCCGCACTGACATAGGATACGGAACGGATCTTCCCCGCTTCCTCTGCCGTGAACTGCAGATCTGCCACCCGGCTTCCCTCCGGCACCGTGAAATGTGCGCCGTCCGCTTCGCCGGCATACAGCTGCGTCCGGGTGTGCATCAGCGTTTCCGCTTCATTGCGGCTGGCAATGGAAACCTGCAGCGGAGCATCAGCATCCACCTGCAGCGTGTACTCGCCGGCCTGCGGATAAATCGACCGCTCCAGGGATTCTCCGGCCTGCAGGGACACACTGCCGGTCATGTGCAGGGCCGCGAAAACAAACAGGGCTCCCAGTGCCAGCAGGCCCGCCAGGCAGCCCGCCGCCAGCCGGTTCCGGCCGTCAAAACGGTTTTCCAGGCGAACGCCTGCGAAACGGTCCAGCAAAATCAGTGCCGCCGCGCTGCCGCACAGGCATAGCAGAGGCACGGGCCGCATCCCTTCCCAGGTCCGCAGCGCGGAAGGCGCCGCCAGCGCCGCCGCAGCAACGGTCACGACCAGCGTTTCAAGCATCAGGATCAGCTGCGGAACACGACGTTCTTTCCGTTCCAGCAGCAGATACAGAAGAAATGCCACCGCCAGCATGGCGGCCGCTCCCATACTGAAAGCCAGTACAAATACCAGGGATTCCGCGGCCAGGCAGACAATATGGAACGTTCTGCCCGGGAAGCGCGGCGCCTGCGCGCCTTGCGAGTCCTGCGCGCCGCGTCCGGTGGACGCGATCAGCCCCAGGGACAGCAGAATCATCAGGCCCATCATGCCGGCAAAGGCATTGGGGCTTCCGAACATGGACGTCAGCCGGACGCCGGGCTCCACGCCCGGCGCTTCCCGGTACATGGATGTGAACGGACGCAGCAGACTCAGCACAGCTCCGCTGATCCAGCGGGTAGAAAGCAGATCAATGTTGACTATGGCCAGCAGTGCACCGGCGCCCTCGACCACCGATGCCATCCAATAGCCGGAGGCCGGAACCGGTGCGGCGCCGCCGCTTTGTCCGCGCCCGGCAGCGGCCGGCGATTTCCCGGCCGGCGCCAGCGCCGTCAGCATCAGCGCGGCATCAAAGGCAATGAGGATCTGAAGGAATTCAGTCAGCGCAAACTTGGGCGCCATGGCATACAGCGCGGAAATGCCATTCATCAGTACCAGCAGAAACAAAGCGAGAAACGGAAGCCGGATCCGGTCCCGGAGTGTCCGGAACCGCAGCACGCCGACCGCGATCGCCGCGATGGAGGCTGCCATGGCGCAGCCCTTGATCGCTTCCGCATTGCCCAGTCCGGTCATCATGAACAGAAGCACCGCGCACAGCACGCCGGCCGCTGCCGGGATGCCCCGCGGCGCCGCTGCACTGCCGGAAGCCGCCGCAGATTTCTGCGGCGCCGAAGTCCTGCGGGAGGCAGCACCGGAGCTTCGCGGCGCTGCAGATTTGCGGGAAACGGCCGAAGAAGCCGCGGATCCGCCTTTCTCCTTTTTCGATTTCTTTTTCTTAGCCATAGTCTATTATTCTTTCCCTGCTCTTTAAAGACTGGCACCAGCCGGCGGCCGGCAGACGCTGAATTCCGCTGGTTTTGATGCCTGCGGCCGGACATTCTGCGGTTTTAAAGGCGGAAATGTCCGGTTCTGCCGGACATTTCACCGCTGATGGATCACTTTTGTCCGGCTGCTGCATTTCTCCTCAGCCCTGTATCATTACTGTCAGTATAGCATCGGCAGCACTTCCCTGCCAATTTCATTTACATGACTTTTGTGCTTTCCATTTTTTCTTCAAACTTTTCATTCAGGCCGATCACCGGATTCCGGAGAACCAGGCCCAGCAGCAGAGACATTAACACATAGATGCCGAGTATGCCCATTTCCCTGAGCAGATCGTGCCCGTACAGCCCGGTCACGCATTCCCGCAGGACATTCATGGCATGGGTCAGCGGCAGCATCGGATAAAATACATGGAAAAACGGCGGGGTCATTTCGATCGGAATTGTGCCGCCGGAGCCGGCCACCTGAAAGACCAGCAGAATGACCGCAATGGCTTTGCCGATGTTGCCGAAGGAAGCCGCCAGGGTATAAATCACCGTCACGAAGACAAAACTGATATACAGGCAGGTCAGCACGAACAGAACCGGATGGACGCATTTCACGCCAAGGAAGAGCAGGTCACCGACGGCAACCAGCAGGCTCTGGGCCAGCGCCAGCAGCAGAAATACGCCGAAGCGCCCCAAATACAGTTCCCGGTTCTTCGGTCTGTTAAGGGCCGTCAGAATCGCGTCGGATACCCGGACCTTCAGCATGGCCACCAGAATGACCGCGCCCACCCAGATTGCCAGGCAGGTGTAGAATGGCGTCATGGCGGTTCCGAAATTGGCTACCGGATAAATGACGTGTTCATCCAGCTGCACGACCGAGGAAAAATAGCTGCCCACTGTGTCCGGGTTGTTATTCATCAGATTGCGCAGAATGGCTCCTGCACTGCCGCTGTCCGCGCTGCTCTGTTCCAGCAGCTGCCCGGTCTTTGCGGAAGCGTCCCGCAGCAGATCACGGGTCTGCTGCAGTGTGGTATTCATATCTTCGAGCTGGCCGGATGCGGCATCTGCCGTACTTTTCATATCGGAGGCGGTGTCCTGCAGACCGTCCGTCACCTTCCGGACCGACTGTACGGTCTGCGTCAGGGAGTCGGACAGTTCCTGCATCTCCGGCCGGACTTCCTTGCGGAAGCGATTGCGCAGCGCCTTGATATTTCTGCCGCTTTCGTCGATTTTCAGATGCAGGTCCTTCCGGTACTGCACGGCATCCGCGGACACATCGCTCATGCCTGCAGAAGCCTCGCGCAGGCCGTCCCGGATCTGCGTCTGCTGCCGGATCGAACGATCCAGCGAAACGGCCAGGTCATTCAGCAGTCCCCGGGTGGTGTTCATTTCCGACGGAAGGGTATCCGAGAGAGCCTGCACGTCATCCCGGAAATTCCCGTACTCACCGATGATCCGGTCCGCCTGATCCGCAAAGGTATTAAGAGACGCGCTGACCGTCCCGGCATCGGTATTCATGGCATCCAGATAATCCGCGGCATTCTGGTCGATGGCCTGATACGCCTGCTGCGTATCCGCAAATACCCGGTCGATTTTATCCACCAGCGCGTCCAGCTCGTTGTCGGCGTCCTTCAGCGCCTTGTCCGGCGACTGTATCCCGCTGACCGCGTTGTAGGTGTTGTCGCCGATATCCTTGAGCAGGCTGTCCGTAGCCTTCAGCAGACTGTTCAGCGTTGAATTCATGCTGCAGAGCTGGTCCATGGTATCCGCGGCGGAACTCAGCCGGAAGCTCATATCCTCCAGCTTCGCCTTCAGATTGTCCGACAGGGCCGCCGCATCCTGTTCACTCATCACCCCGGAAATCATTTCCAGCGTATTCAGCGCGATGGATGAGGTGGTTTCCGCAAAGACCTGATCAATGGTCTGCTGCACCGCATCCGCGCCCTGGTTGGTCACCTTGGCCGCGACAGCGTTTTCTTTTTCATTAATATAGAAGGAAATCTGCGCCGGCTGCACATCCTCGGAAAGAATGCTCAGCAGATCCCGGCTGAAGCTTTCCGGTATCACCAGAGCAGCGTAATACTTGCCGGACCGGACGCCCTCGACGGCCTCTTCTTCATCCAGAAATACCCAGCTCATCTGTTTATTATCCCTGAGTTCTTCCAGCACTTCCTTCCCCAGATTGACACGTACCGGGATCAGCGATCCTTCATACCCTTCGTCGGAATTGGCCACCGCCACCTGCAGGTTTTCCGTGTGGTTGTACGGATCCCAGAAAGCGTAGATGCAGAACCAGGCGTACAGGCTGGGAATGACGATGAGTCCTACGACCACGACCCAGGCAATGGCGTTGATCCCGAGATGCTTCAGGTCCTTTTTAAAAATTGTCCAGATATTATTCATGGATCTCATCCTCACTTTCGGCGCCCGGCGCCGGCGGTTCCGGCACTATTTCTCCCGCGGCCGGATCCTGCCCGGCCTCTGCCTCTGTGCCGCCTTCTGCAGGCGGCATTCCGCCGGACTCCGCGGCGGTCTTTTCAGCGGCGGCCGCGGCCGGCGCCGGCGATCCTGACGCCGGCGCAGTGCCGGCCTGTTCCCGGCGGTTCAGTAGGCGCAGCAGCGCCTCATCCGACATTTCCGCCATTCTCTTCTGGCGGTCCAGATGCTCGCGGAAATATTCAATTACAATCTGGAAAGTCATTAACGCAATCAGGGAAATAATCCAGAGGATCAGGAAAATCAGCCTGGACACGCCCAGCGTGAACATTAACATAAGGAAGATTACCGGGAGGGCAATCAGAACAAAACGGAAGCTCTGCCGGATCCTTTTCTGATACGTGTCCTCAAAGCGCCGGATCCGTGCCTCCGTATTTTCCCGGAAGCGATCTCGACCGGACAGCAGACGGACAGCCGCCATCAGACGGAAACGCTCCTGCTCCGGACCCGCTTCCTCACAGATCATCAGATCGGTCTCCGCCAGCTTTTTATCAAACAGGACATTCAGGTTGATCAGCAGCGGCCGCAGCAGCCCGATGCACAGCGCCGCCACGATGAACAGCAGCAGCCTGGCCATGGCCAGCGCATAGTGGTGCCCGTAAATGCCGATCTGCGCCTCCCGCATGGCATTCACACCGTAGGTAAACGGGATGACCGGATGCAGCACGCGGAAAAACAGCGAGGTCATTTCCATCGGATACGTGCCGGAGGAGGCCGGAATCTGGAATATGAGAATGATAATGCACAGGGCCTTGCCCACATGTTTCAGGGTAATGGCCAGCGCGAATATGAGACTGATATACACGAAGGACGCCATCATGCCGCTGAGTATGAACAGCAACGGATGCGCACACTGCACGCGCATCATCAGTAGATCGCCCAGACAGACGGTAATGGCCTGGGCCTGCCCCACGACGAAAAACAGCGCCCAGCGTCCCCAGTACCCTTCGGCCGGCCGGATGGAGCGTATGTTTTCATCGGTGTCCACTTCCAGCCGGAACAGAGAGAGCAGCACCATGCCGCCCACCCAGATCGCCAGATTTGTAAAGAAAGGCGACATGGCGGATCCGTAGTTGCGCACTTTGAAGAAGGTTTCCGTCTTCAGCTCCACCGGCGAGGAAATGAACCCGGAGAGAGCCTTGCCGTCAATGCCGGCGGACAGGATTTCCTGATATTCCTCCGAGCTTTCCAGTGCATTCAGATCGGTAATGGTCCGGTTCACCTGTTCCCGTACCCCCGCCAGGGATGACTGTGCCGCGCCCAGCGAATCATTAATATCATCCAGACTCCGGTCCAGTCCGTCCAGTATGATCCCCATCTGGTCAATCTGGGAATCCACCGGTTCCAGAATCCCGCCGGCACGCCCCAGGAAAAAGGACAGCTGGTCCAGCGTTTCGGAAATGGAACCGTAGGTATCATTGGAATACGAACTCTGCGCATTGAGAATGGCCGTGCGCCCGGCGTCGATATCCTTGCGGATCTGCGCGGCATTGTCCCCGGTTTTCTGTGCCGCGTCCCCTACAGCCAGGCTGCCGCCCTGCAGCGCGTTCAGCAGTTCCTTCTGCTCCCTGTTCCGCTCTTCCAGGCGCTGCAGAAGCGCATTGGTTTCCGGCAGATTGAGGGTCCGGTTCAGTTCCGTCATGTTCCCGATCATTTCCGTGTTCCAGTCAGTCACCTGCTGCAGCCGGTCCACTGCGGTTCCGATTTTCTCGTTCACTTCGAGAGCCTTGATTTTCAGTTCATTAAAGTCCCGGTCGCTGTCCAGGCGGACATCTGCCAGAAACAGACTGCCGTTGGACATGGTCCGGTTCATGCTGTCCGAAAAGCTTCGAATGGCGCTCCGCTGGCTGCGCAGTGATTTGTCGGCCTGCGCCAGCGTGGTCCGGCAGGACGCCGCAGAGGCAGCAATATCCTGCAGCCGGCTTCGAATGGAGCTGTCGAAGCCCTGCGTCTGCGAGAGTGTTCCCTGCAGACCGGCGGCCATGGACTCGTAATCCGACAGGTTGGCCGACACCGCGTTGAGATCCGCCGTCAGCGAGGAGTTGACGGATTCCAGGTCTGCACCGAGCTCTTCCATCATGGACTGGGCGATCTCCGCCACCGCCTCCACAACCGCATCGATAAATTGCTGATTGATCTGATTTTTTAATGTTCTGGCACCGACATTCATGATCAGCGGTGCCATGGCATTCTTTTTCTCATTCAGATAATACTCCAGCACCGGCTGCCGGAGTTCCCCGGTGGTAATGCTCAGCAGATCCTCGCTGAAGCTCTCCGGAATGATAATGGCCGCGTAATACTCGCCGGACCGGACGCCTTCGACGGCTTCCTCCGGATCCGTGAACACCCATCCCAGAGAATCATTCTCTTTCAGTGCGTCCACCACTTTATCCCCTGCATTCAGTTTGCCGGTCAGTTCATTATCCGCCCCCTGATCCCGGCTGGAGACGGCCACCTTCAAGCCGGAGGTATAGCTGTATGGATCTGCATAGGCGCCGATGTTCACCCATGCATAAAGGCACGGGAGAAGGATCACGCCGATCAGCACGAGCATGGCCAGGGGTGACCGGAATATTCTGCGCAGATCCCTGGTAAATATCTGGAAACTTGTTTTCATAATAGCAATTCTATATCTAAAACTCAGCGGCGGCCGGCGCCGTGACCCGGAATTGGCGGCCGGACCGCGCATCTTCCTGCGCATCCGCCTCCGCCGGAGCCGCAACATTCTGCAAAAAGAAAAAATACAAGGACAGACTTATGGTAAGAAACTGCCCCTGTATGTATTATACGAGTCTGAAAATGAATGTCAAATTTACCCCTGGGCTTCTGCCGAAGCGGCTTCCGTGCCATTGATGCTGAGCGTATATG
>JAFWDF010000131.1 GCA_017534025.1 Bacillota bacterium | reverse complement strand
GCTTAACGGATCGCTCTTTCACTACAGATGGCGTCTGGACTGCAGAAAAGCCCTCCGCCTGTGCCAAAGTTCTCGGTACAGTGTTGACAATGAAGCAATTAATGCCTAAAGGACAATTTACACTCAAATGTGGACTTGACTGGAAATACTAATGTTTTGGCATTTTGAAAATCCGTATCAAAACTGTCAGTCCCTGGTTCTGTCCGACTTCGGACAAAAGCAGCGAAAAGCCGGCAAATCACTATGCATTTTTTGAGATATTTTGTTCAAAATGCATAGTGGGTTTAAAAAGTCCCCCGCCACAGTCCTCATCCGGGCAAATCTAGAGTTGCCGGCGCTCCGGATCAGAGCCCATCCGTTCAGTTACAGCTGCCGGCGCGCCGCCAAAATCTCATCCCGCGCTATTATCTTATTTTATAGTATATCATAACGCAAGAAATGGAAAGAATGGGGTGGATTTCCCACCTTTCCGGCAAAAAAGAACGCCAAATCACTACATCAACGGGATCTCGGCTCTGCATTGCCACCAGAAAAAACGCACATTTGGAAGCAGAGCAGCTCCCGAACAGCGCCAATCCTATGACTTACTCCCGAACGCCGCCAACCCCTTCACCAGCCCGAGCAGCCTGCTCCGCCCCGCACCCTCGCCTGCTCCGCCCCGCGCCTCCGCAACAACCCCAAAAAAGGAATTGAGACCGGAGTGTAAAATTACACTCTGGTCTCAATTGTTTTCCACTTATTATCTGTATATTCTGTCACAACGCCGCTGGCCCGGGTTTTGTTCAGGTCGATGTAACGCTGGTTCCGGCTGCCCCGGAACTGCAGCGTCAGGTCCCGTTCCGCGAGGATAAACGGCCCGTCCACCAGCTTGTCTGCCACCTGCAGCAGGTGTGCCAGGGACGGATCGCCGGCCTGCATGTCCAGCAGCTCCTCATAGGTGTATCCGGAATAGATCATCAGATCCATCCCGCGCTTCTTCACCTCATCCGCCAGTGCGGCCAGGCCTTCAGTCTGGCACATGGGCTCGCCGCCACTGAAAGTCACCCCCGCCAGCAGCGGGTCCTGATCCAGCTCTGCGGCGATGCGGGAGACCGGGACATCGGTGCCGCCGGCAAAGTCATGGGTGCCCGGATTGTGGCACCCTTCACAGCCGTGCGGGCAGCCCTGCACAAAGACCACATACCGGATCCCCGGCCCGTCCACGATGGATTCTCTCATAATTCCGGCAATTCGAAGAACCGGATCTTTTTCCATTTCACTCATTGCGAAATCATTCCTTTAGAGCTGCTTTACCACCGAATGCTTCACACGGTCGCGCACTTCCGCCTTCTTGGCGTTGTTGAAACGATCCAGCGTGCCTACCAGGTAGCCCGTGATGCGGCGGATCCGCTCGAAGTTCGGCTGGCCGTCCGCCTCGGTACGGTGGCAGCAAGGACATTCATTATCAATAATGCCTGTGAATCCGCAAACCGGGTCTCTGTCTACCGGATGGTTGATGGAACCGTAACCGATGCCGCTTTCCTTCATGCAGCGAACCACGGCCTCGAAGGCATCCAGATTCTTCTGCGGATCGCCGTCCATTTCGATATACGAAATGTGGCCGCCGTTGGTCAGCGCGTGGTACGGCGCTTCCAGCTTCACCTTGTCAAAGGCATTAATCTCATAATATACCGGCACGTGGAAGGAATTGGTGTAGTATTCTCTGTCCGTAACGCCCGGAATTTCGCCGTATTTCTCCCGGTCGATCTTCACGAAGCGGCCGGACAGGCCTTCTGCCGGCGTCGCGATCAGCGTGTAATTCATGCCGGTGGCCTTGGTCTTTTCATCCGCGCGCTTTCTCATGAAGCCGATGATATCCAGTCCCAGATTCTGCGCTTCCTGCGATTCTCCGTGGTGGGAACCGATCAGGGCCTTGAGGCATTCCGCCAGGCCGATGAAACCTACCGTCAGCGTGCCGTTCTTCAGAATTTCGCCCACTTCATCTTCCTGGCTGAGGTTTTCGGAACCCGTCCAGATTCCCTGCCCCATCAGGAAAGGGTAATTTTTCACTTTTCTGGCAGCCTGGATCTTATACCGGTCATACAGCTGATCGAAGCACAGGCTCAGCTTGCGGTCCAGATCCTCGAAGAAGATGTCAATATCGCCCTTCGCTTTAATGGCAATGCGCGGCAGGTTAATGGACGTGAAGCTCAGGTTGCCTCTTCCCGGCGTTTTTTCGTTGCCGCGGTCATAGGCATTAGCAATAACTCTGGTCCGGCAGCCCATGTAAGCCACTTCCGTGTCCGGATGGCCTTCCTGATAATACTGCGCGTTGAATGGCGCATCGAGGAAGGAGAAATTCGGGAACAGGCGCTTTGCGGACACCTGGATCGCCAGCTTGAACAGATCGTAATTCGGATCCTCCGGATTATAATTCACGCCTTCCTTTACCTTGAAAATGTGGATCGGGAAGATCGGGGTCTCGCCGTGGCCCAGGCCGTCGTACTGTGCTTTGAGAATGTTCTCGATGACCAGTCTGCCTTCCGGAGAGGTATCGGTTCCGTAGTTAATGGAAGAGAACGGAATCTGCGCACCGGCTCTGGAATGCATGGTGTTCAGGTTGTGGATCACCGCTTCCATCGCCTGGTAAGTAGCCCGGCGGATTTCGCGGTCCGTCATCTTGCGGGTGAAATCCAGCGCTCTGTCCACATCCGCCGCCGGCAGAACATTCGCCAGCTTTTCGCGGAGCTTCTCTTCAAATCCGTCTGCATTGCCCATGGTCGGCTGCAGCCCGGATTCCTCCCGGATCTCATCCAGAATGTCGCGGATCACTTCATTACCGGAATCGCCTGCGCTGATTACATCCATGAACTTGGCCAGGTTGTCTCTGTATTTCTTGACAAACGTCTTGCGGACGCCCGGTGCCATCGCGTATTCGAAATCCGGAATACTCTGGCCGCCGTGCTGGTCATTTTGATTGCTCTGAATGGCAATGCATGCGAGGGCCGCATAGGTCTGGATGTCATTTGGTTCCCGGATGAAGCCGTGGCCCGTGGAGAAACCGTCTTTGAACAGCTTCGTCAGATCGATCTGCGTACAGGTAGTGGTCAGGGTCAGGAAATCCAGGTCGTGAATGTGGATGTCGCCCTTGATATGCGCATCGGCGTGCTTCGGATCCAGCACATAAATCTCGTTGAATTCCTTGGCGCCTTCCGAACCGTATTTCAGCATGGTGCCCATGGACGTATCCCCGTCGATGTTGGCATTTTCACGCTTAATGTCATTTTCAGCCGCATCGCGGAAAGTCAGATCTTCATAGATCTTCATGAGCTTGGTATTCATGTCCCTGACTCTGGTCCGCTCCGCCCGGTACAGGATGTACTCCTTGGCAGTGGCCGCATGGCCGTTTTCGATGAGGATCTTTTCCACCACGTCCTGCACTTCTTCCACGGTCGGTGTCGTGATGTTCTTCACTGTTTCCAGATACTCAATAACCTGTTCCGTCAGGCCTTCTGCAGTGTCGCGGTTGTGGCCGCCCACCTTGC
>JAFWDF010000130.1 GCA_017534025.1 Bacillota bacterium | reverse complement strand
TGATATTCTTGCGAAGTTCCAGGAATGCGGTGCCCTGCTGATCGATGATGCAGAAACCATTGACCGCATCAGAAATGTCCTGTTCAGCACAGGTGTTCTTAACAGAGCGATTGTAGGGAAAACTCCGGAAGAACTGGCTCCATACTTTGATATCGAAGTGCAGGCAGGCACGAAAGTGCTTCTGGTTAAGGGCAGTGAACCCGGTGCAGGCGATATGATGAATAAGGAGATCCTTTGCCCGATGATCCGCTTCTTTACTTATGAGAAATTTGAAGATGCGGTTGCAGGTGCTGCGGCGAATTTGTACGTTGAGGGTGCCGGTCATTCTGCATGTCTCTGGTCCAGGGACAAGGAACACATTGAGTATGCCGGTATGAAACTGCCTACCTGCAGACTGCTTGTAGAACAGACCGGTGCTGGTGCGGCCGGTAATACACCGAATAATGGCCTGAATCCGACACTGTCAATCAGTTGTGGAAGCTGGGGCGGTAATGCGCTTTCAGAAAACCTGAGTTATTACCATTTCCTGAACATGACAAGAATATCCTATAATCTGCCGGACAGAGCACCGCTCGATATGGCAGAATGGAATGCATAATGAAAGATTTCCATTAAGGAAAACCTCCATAAAGGCCGGCAGGACTTTTTGTAAGGGGGGCTTCCTTTCAAAGGATGCCCCCTGCCGGTACCGGGATTGTGATATATGGCAGGGCTGCTCAGGAGGACGAATATGTCAAATTTGAAATCATTAATGACTCCGTTTAAGATCGGAAATGTTGAAATAAAAAACAGATATTGTATGGGGCCAATGGGCGGCGGACATCATTTTGAAGCAGACGGGACATGGAAAGAGTCGACAATTGAGTATTACGCGGCCAGAGCCAGAGGCGGTTTCGGCCTGATTTTCGGTGGTGTTATGACGCCGGATAAAGAAGTGGAATCGCCGGGAAACAGCAGTCCGCTACTGAATCCTGTAAGATGGAGGGTAACCGGAAGCCGGCTGGCTGAAAAAATCCATGCCCAGGGTGCGAAAATGTTCCCGCAGCTGACTATGGGCTATGGGCGGAATTATCCGGGTATGCTGTCGCCGTCGGAGAGCGAAGTATATATGTATCCGGAACTGAAATCGCCGGTACTGACAACGGATCAGATTAAGAAAAAGATCGAGCAGATCATTGAAGCGGCTAAGATAGTAAAAAGTGCAGATTTCGACGGGGTAGAGGTACATTCCATTCACTGGGGATATCTGTTGGATCAGTTCGCTATGGCACTGACCAACCGGCGGGAAGATGAGTACGGCGGAAGTCTGGAAAACAGGCTCAGAGTATGCAAAGAAATAATACAGGGGATTAAAGCGGAATGCGGCAGTGATTTTCCTGTAACTATGAGAATGAGTTTAAAGACTTATCTGAAAGGGTTCAACAAGGCTTCCTTTGACGGAAGAGATGAGGCCGGAAGAACTCTGGAAGAGGGTATTGAAATATGCAAATTATTGGAAAGCTACGGGTATGACGCGCTCAGTGTGGATGTGGGAACGTATGATTCGTTTTATTATGCATGTCCTCCATGCTATGTTCCGGGCGGTCACGGCCTGGAGTTATACGCGGAAGCGAAGAAAGCAGTAAACATTCCGATTCTGGCAGGTTCAAGAATGGGTAATCCGTTCCTCTGTGCAGAGGCTTTGGAACAGGGTAAAGCAGATGCTTTTGTGCTGTCCAGACCATCTCTGGCAGACCCTGATCTTCCAAACAAGGTTGCCAGAGGAATTCCTGAAAAAATCCGTCCATGTATCGGCTGCAATCAGGGCTGCGTTGGCAGATTGCTGGAAAAAGGCCTGCCGTTTACCTGTGCAGTCAATCCGAGGGCGTTCCGGGAAACTGAAACGCCGGTTCTTCCGGCTCTGAAGAGAAAAAAGATCGTAGTTGCCGGCGGCGGTGCAGCCGGTATGGAAGCGGCAAGGACAGCTGCCATGCGGGGGCACGAAGTTGTATTATTTGAAAAAAGCGGTGTACTTGGCGGAGATCTGATTCCAGCAGGATCCCATTCATTTAAAAAAGAAATAAGGCAGCTGAATGAATGGTATAAATCGGAAATGCAGGATCTGCCGGTGGATGTCCGGATGCATACGGAAGCAACGCCGGATGTGATTCTGGCAGAAAAACCGGATACAGTTATTCTGGCAACCGGGGCACAGTCTGTTATGCCGGGATCGATCCGTGGTATCGATAGTGAAAAAGCGGCTTCCAGTATTGATGTGCTGGTCGGTAAAAAAGAAGCCGGCAACAAGGTTGTCGTCGTCGGCGGGGGCAATGTCGGTCTGGAAATTGCTATAGAATATGCGATGGAAGGCCGGCAGGTGACGGTAGTGGAAGCGCTGCCGGAACTCCTTGAAAAAGGAGATTTTGTTCCGCAGCAGAATCGCATGTGGATAATGGATGCGATAGAATACTACGGCGTAAATGTCAGAACATCTGCCGTGCTGCAGGAGATCAATGAGGAAGGTGCGGTGATCAGAGCGGAAGGGTCCGAAAAAGAGGAAACTCTGCCGGCTGACACGGTGGTCTGCGCGCTGGGATTCCGCTCCGGTCCGTCCATGCGGGAAGCGCTTTCCGCATATGATGTGGAAATCTATGAAGTAGGGAACGGAGTGACGCCTTCGAATATTATCGCGGCTATCGGCACTGCATTTGAAGTGGCCAGAAATCTGTAACAGGCAGAATGCAAGGATTCTGCCTGAAAATAGTTCGCTGTTTATGGAACCGGATTGAAAAGGATACCTTTTGGGAGTCGGTATCGGTAATCACAGTTCATTAGCATCTTCCTTCCGGTTACTGTAAATAGATGCCTTATCTCCTAATAATCTTTTCATAAGCAGGAAAAGAAAAATGTAGGGAGGGAAGTCCGGTGAATAACTTCGCCGGACTCTTTCCTTTTTTTGCCATATTAATGGATTATCTTCACAGGGTAATTTCCCGTGGCAGTACTGCTGTCGGCAATGCCTTCTGTTACGTACATGGTGCCGTCATCGTCGATCAGGATCATATCAAATTCCAGTTCCGTGCAATTCTTCCAGAAGTCGATCGCCGCGTCCCGCCCTTTGACAAACAGGGCAGTGGACAGGGCGTCCGCTTCCGCGCCGTGGTCGGAAATGATCGTTACCGACTCCAGGTCATTGTCCACCGGCCGGCCGGTCTCCGGATCCATGATGTGAATGTACCGGATGCCGTCATCCGCGTTAAAATAGCGCTCATAGCCGCCGGAGGTGACCAGGAATTTATCCTCTACAGCCACGGCGATGCAATAGTCATCGGGGTTGAATGGATCCGTGATGCCGACCCGCCACTGGCTGCCATCCGTTTTTTTACCTTTTGTAATGATATTGCCGCCCAGCGAGCAGAGTGCCGAGTCAATCCCGTGGCTGTCAAAAATCTCATACACCCGATCCGACGCGTAGCCTTTGGTAATGGCACCGGTGTCCAGCATCGTTTTTTCATCGCTGAAAACCACTTCGGCCGAATCATTGCCCGATTCGCTCAGTGTGAATTTGTCCATGCCCACATGGGTCAGCAGTTCCGTGATCTCCGCATCGGACGGAACCCGGTATTCGCCGCCTGTGGTGAAACCCCATGCCCGGACAACCGGGTAAATGGTAATGTTGAACGCGCCGCCGGTCAGTTCGCTGAGCCGGACGGAATCCTGGACAACATCCAGGGTTTCGCCGGAAATGGTACTGCCGGTCCGGGCGTTCAGCTGCCCGATCTGGCTCTCTGCATTCGTAACGGACAGCAGGCTGTCAATGCGCTGCAGTTCCTGTCCGGCTTCCTCCACGGCTTCCCGGGCCTGTTTTCCCCAGGCTTTCAGATCGATGGGAATGTCCATGGCGTACACGGTTTTGGAATATTCCTCTGCCGCGCCTTCCGGTTCCGCGGAACCGGCGCCGCCGGAAGCATTGCCGCAGGCCGTCAGTGAGAGGGTCAGAAGGAACGCCGTCAACGCCATCGGGATGAGGCGCAATTTATTTCGAAGAATATATTTCATGATAATCCTCTATATACTTTGTGGTAATGAGTTTGCTTAGACAAACCGCTTCGCAGTCCGCTTTTGAAAAAAGAGCGGATTTATAATAGGCTGCAAAACAGGGCAACTGGAAAGTCCGCCCTTCCGGAGAAGGGCGGATTCTGCATCAGTTAAAGTACAGCAGATCGTCTTCCGGGGCTTCCGCCGGCTGGAATTCCGTGACCTTCAGTACCGGCACCTCCGCCTGGAATTCTTTGACGAACTCTTTGGCTACAGTGGCGGTGATGTTTGCGTAGTCCCGTTCCACAACCTTCTGATCAGCGCCTTCCATGTCGGCGAAGAAGGCCAGGAATGCGATGTCATCCGCACAGCAGACCATGGAAAACCGGCCTGCCGCAAAACGTTCCGGCGGATCTTCCTCCCGCTTGTGAAGTTGCGCGTAAATCTGTACGGTTTTGCCCTCGTATTTGTCCGGATCATTCATGGCGTCGACATAGAAGCGGCCGAAATGCTCCGGCTGAATTTCAATCGAATCCCCGTCCGTATCAAACGGCAGCGGTTCATTATCCGAGAAATCCTCAGCCTGTCCGTAGATATCCTCCAGGAAAATATACGCCCGCGGGTTCATGGCCCGGATATTGGTGGTATGAATATAGTCTTTCAGTTCATCCGTACAGCGGTTGAAGACGATCAGTTCGGATGCAGCAGCGTGCTCCATGATCTTCGAACCCATGTTGTTCAGGTAGATCTCGTAGGTTTCCGCATTAATGGTATTGATGATCTGGTACAGCTCCCAGTTGTATGGAAGCTCTCTTTCCAGAAGGCGCAGATCCCACATGCCGTTGTATTCAATCACGACCCGGTCCGGCTGTTCCTTACGGGCGGCTTTTACCAAAAGGGAACCGGTGAATTCGTCCTGTGAATCGATCATCAGGAGTTTGCAGTTGGTTTCCCGCAGAAAAGCCTTGTCATATTCCTCTTCGCCGTCTTCACAGGCGATGAGCAGAGTTTTTTCATTTCTCGTGAACCCCGGATCCCGGATTGTATCTTTTATGAAGCGGGTTTTTCCGCTTTCCAGAAATCCGGCGAACACATATACAGGAATACTTGCCATATATTACCTCTCTTCAGCAGAGCGCGGTGCGGGATTATTCCGCGTGAAAGAGCTCCGCGATTTCGTCTTCTTTTAAGTCTGCGCCGATTACACACAGCTGGCCGGTGTAGCTGGCAGGACCCCTGCGGATCTGTGTTTCGCCCGGTACGAAGTCGAAGTGGATCCATTCACCGTCTTCGGCCTGTACGATGCCCTTGGCCCGCAGAACCGTGCCGCACATGCCAAGATCCAGTTCTTCCAGTGCTTCGCGGATCTCTGCTTCGCTGTACTTCCTCGGAGTTTCCGTACCCCAGGTGGAGAAGATCTCGTCCGCGTCGTGATCGTGGTGGCAGTGATCATGGTCGTGATGATGGTGGTGATCATGATCGTGGTGATGATGGTGGTGTTCGTGTTCGTCATCATCGTCGTGATCGTGATCGTGGTGGTGATGATGGTGATGTTCGTGTTCATCATCGTCGTCATCGTGATCGTGGTGGTGATGATGGTGGTGTTCGTGTTCATCATCGTCGTCATCGTGATCATGGTGGTGATGTTCGTGCAGCGGCTCATTGGCCAGATCCTCCAGCAGTTGTTCCGCGAAGGATTTGTCTTCTTCCATGGCTTCCAGGATCACATCTCCGGTGAGCTCGTCCCACGGGGTGGTAATGATGCGGGCGTCCGGATTGTGCTTGCGGATCAGTTCGATGTCCGCCTGCAGCTTTTCTTCGCTGATGTCCTGCGTCCGGCTCAGAATAATGGTCTTGGCGTGCGCGATCTGGTCAATATAGAATTCGCCGAAATTTTTCGCATACATTTTGCATTTCTTTGCGTCCGCTACGGCGACGAAGCTGTTGAGTTCCAGCGGCATGTCTTCCGCTACGCCCTGCACTGCGCGGATGACGTCGGACAGCTTGCCGACTCCGGACGGCTCGATCAGGATCCGGTCCGGTTCATACTGTGCCAGAACCTGGCGAAGCGAATCGCCGAAATCGCCCACCAGCGTGCAGCAGATGCAGCCGGAGCTCATTTCATTGATCAGAATGCCGGAATCTTTGAGAAATCCGCTGTCAATATTGATTTCGCCGAATTCATTTTCGATCAGGACAACTTTTTCTCCCTTGAAGGATTCAGCGACTAATTTCTTGATTAATGTTGTTTTTCCGGAACCCAGAAAGCCGGAAAAAATATCTACTTTCGTCATTGTATTATTACCTCCTGTTTTTAACCGATTAATTATATACCCCGGCGGCTTATTCTGCAAACGAAAAAATGATTCCGATCACGGCGGATCCGGCCAGAAAGACAACGGGGTGAATTTTCTGGAATTTTCTGGTGAGAATAAACAGGATCACGGCCAGAAGGATCGCTTTGAAATGAAAAAGCTCTGTCCATGTGCCTGCTCCAAGGCGTTCCCAGTGCAGCAGGCTGATCTGGAGAACCGACACGGCAGCAGCCGCGATCAGCCCCACGGACGCAGGCCGCAGGCCGTGGAATGCGGATTCTACATATGGATTGTTCCTGTAAACCGCCAGAACCCGGGCGATAATCAGAATGATGATAATCCCGGGCATGGCCAGTCCTGCTGTAGCAACAATGGCACCGGGAAGGGAAGCGACATGAAATCCGGTATAGGTTGCCATGTTGGCCCCAATGGCGCCCGGCGTGGATTCCGAAATCGCCAGCATATTGGATAATTCTTCATGCGTAAACCAGCCGGTACGGTCGGACATGTCATACAGGAACGGCAGAGTGGCAAGGCCGCCTCCGATGGAGAACAGGCCGGTCATGAAGAAATTAATGAACAGGCGGGCAAGATCCAGGATCATGAGAGCCCTCCTTTCCCGGGATCATCGTCCTGTTTTTCTCCGGATTCCGGAGCAGGACGGCGCAGTCCCTGAAGGACGCCGAGTATCCCGGCCAGAATCACCAGCAGCGCCGGCGGTACCGAGAAAAAGACTGTGGCAGCCAGCACAACGGCGAATATACCGAAGGTGAACAGGCCGTCAATAGAAGACTTTCCCATTTTTATGCAGGTGTTGACGATTAAAACAAACACACACACACGGACACCGGCAAAGGCGTGATGAACCACTTCATAATCCATTACATTATTCAGAAGAACAGCCACCAGCAGGATCACCAGAAAACCGGGCGTCAGGAAGCCGAGGGTGGCGATGACGCCTCCCGCCGGACCGGCCAGTTTATTACCGACAAAGGTCGAAGTGTTGACCGCAATCAGCCCCGGGGTGCATTGCCCGATGGCGTAGTAATCCATGATTTCCTCCGTGGAAATCCATTTTTTATTGACCGTGACTTCCCGTTCCAGTATGGGCAGCATGGCGTAGCCGCCGCCAAAGGTCATGGCGCCGACTTTAAAAAAGGAAATAAACAATTCCAGCAGTTGTTTCATGAGCTTGATCCCTCAGAAATACTTATAACGAACGTGGAAATCGTATCATATTGCCAATGGGAAAACAACCGGCGCAGGCAAATAATTCCGGGCGGATTATGGTATAATAAAGCAAAGAATTGTATCCGCAGCGGAGCGGTTCTGTGTTCGGTTTTTGCTCCAATCAGAAGAGTATGTCCATCCGGCGGAGAGGATACGGGCAGTGCGGCGTAAACACATCTGAAAGGAAGACGAAGGAAGACTGTGGAAAAGAAGAATGTGAAAAATGAGGTGCTCCGCTTTCTGGAGACGCACCGGGAAGGCTATATTTCTGGGGAAGAGATGGCGGAAGCCCTGCAGGTCAGCCGGACGGCGGTGTGGAAGGCGGTCGGCGCGCTGCGGGAGGACGGGCACGCTATAGAAGCGGTGAGCCGCAGGGGTTACCGGCTGGCAGAGGACAGCGATGTGCTTTCGGAGGCGGCCGTGGGCGCCTGCCTGCAGTACGC
>JAFWDF010000129.1 GCA_017534025.1 Bacillota bacterium | reverse complement strand
GCAGGGAAGGAGCGGAGAAGCGCTACGGTACGTTGTCCGGGGATATCCGGGAGCGCCTGGAATACGAGCTCGGTACAATTGAAAAAATGGGCTTTGTGGATTATTTCCTGATTGTATGGGATTTTATCCGCTACGCCCGTTCAAAAGAGATCGTGGTCGGACCGGGACGGGGATCCGCCGCCGGGAGCGTGGTGGCGTACTGCCTGGGCATTACCAGCATCGATCCGCTGAAATACAATTTGATTTTCGAACGGTTCCTGAATCCGGAACGGGTCAGCATGCCGGATATTGATGTGGATTTCTGCTATGAACGCAGAGGCGAAGTCATCGATTACGTGGTTGCCAAATATGGCCGGGACCGGGTGTCCCAGATCATCACCTTCGGAACGATGAAGGCCCGCGCGGCGGTGCGGGATGTCGGCCGGGTCCTGGATATGAGCTACAGCCAGACGGATGCGCTCGCGAAGATGATTCCGATGGAACTGGGCATGACGCTGGACCGGGCCATGAAGCTGAATCCGGATCTGCAGAAGGCGTATGACGGCGACCCGCTGGTCCGCGAGGTGCTGGACATCTCCCGTTCCATCGAAGGCATGCCGCGCCATGCGTCGACCCATGCGGCGGGCGTCGTGATTTCCAGGGATCCCGTGGATGAATATGTGCCGCTGTACATGTCCGACAAAGGGGTTTCGGCCCAGTTTAATATGACAACGATCGAAAGCCTGGGTCTGCTTAAGATGGACTTTCTCGGACTGCGGAACCTCACGGTCATTCGGGACGCGCTGGAAACCATTCAGAGGATACACGGCCGGACCATCGATTTTGACTCGATGGAATACGACGATCCGGCAGTTTATAAAATGATTTCCGAAGGCGATACGCTGGGCGTCTTTCAGCTGGAATCCGGCGGGATGACGCAGTTTATGAAAAACCTGTCGCCGGATCATTTCGAGGATATCATCGCCGGGATCGCGCTGTACCGTCCGGGACCGATGGATTCGATTCCGACGTATATCAGGAATAAGAAAGATTCGTCCCGCGTGCAGTATGTTGATCCGCACCTGGAACCAATTCTGTCCGTGACCCATGGCTGCCTGATTTATCAGGAGCAGGTCATGCAGATTGTCCGTGACCTGGCGGGGTATTCCTACGGGCGCAGCGATCTGGTCCGCAGGGCCATGAGCAAGAAAAAAGCGGACGTCATGCAGCAGGAGGAGCAGTACTTCATTTTCGGCAGGCCGGGTGAGGACGGCGTGGAAGCGGTGCCGGGCTGTGTGGCCAACGGTATCCCGGAAGCGGCGGCAAAAGCGATCTTCGACGATATGGTCAGCTTTGCGTCCTATGCATTTAATAAATCCCACGCGGCGGCCTATGCGGTGCTGGCGTACGAAACGGCATGGCTGAAGCATTATTATCCGGCGGAATTTATGGCGGCGCTGATGACCAGTGTCAGCGGCGATGCCCGGCAGCTGGCGAAATATATCCGGAACTGCCGGGAACGGGGAATCCGGGTGCTTCCTCCGGATGTCCGGTTCAGCGACCTGAAATTTACCGTGCATGATGGAAGCGTGCGCTTCGGCTTTTCCGGCGTGAAAAATGTCGGCGACGGCGCGGCGCGGGAAATTATCCGTGCCCGGGAAGCCGGCGGCTTTGAAAATTTCCAGCAATTCATCGATGCGCTGGATATCAGCAAAGTAAATAAAAAGGCAGTAGAGAGCCTGATCCGGGCCGGTGCTTTTGACGGCCTGAATCCGAACCGGGCCCAGCTGATGGCGGTCTATGAGAAGCTGATGGATTCTGCGCACAGTCTGTCCCGGAACAATGTGGCCGGACAGCTGTCGCTCTTCGGAGATCTGCTGGAGCAGGAGGACCGGAAGGCGGCGGACCTGGGCCTGAAAATGCCGGATATAGAGAATTTCAGCCGGGACGCCATCCTGGCTATGGAAAAAGAGATGCTGGGTGTGTATGTCTCCGGCCATCCGCTGGATGAGTATGCAGAGCGTCTGCGTGCCGTATCCACGGTGAATACGGAAACGCTGACCAGCGGCGCCGGACAGGGGCTGAAGGACGGCGACCAGGTGGTCATGGGCGCCATGATCCGTTCGCGCCGGAACATGATCACAAAGAAAAATGAAATGATGGCATTTATTCAGGTGGAAGATTTATTTGGAGATGCTGAGGTTATCGTATTTCCGAAAACCTATGAAAAATGCCATGCTATATTGAATGAAGACCGCATCGTGGTGATCCGCGGGCGCCTGCAGTTCCGGGAGGACGAGGATCCGAAGATCCTGGCCTCGGAAGTGACGGATATTAATGAGTATCAGGACGGCGTCAGCAGCCGGGAGGTGCACATTACTATTCCGGAATCCATGGATGCGGCAGACACTCTGAACCGGATTCTCCCGGTACTGGGCAGGTATCCCGGTGAGCAGCCGGTGATCGTGCGCATCGGGGCCACGGGGCAGCGTCTGAAAGCGAAAAATACAGTCCGGCCGTGCAGCGGCCTGTTCAGCGATCTGCATCGCATCATCGGACAGAATGCGGAATAATGCCGGACGGCAGTATCATTAATAGAGTAAATCATTGTAATGTTTGAAAGGGGGCACACCCTATGTGCGGAATTGTAGGTTATGTTGGCAATGAGAATGCCAGAAACATTATCATCGACGGGCTGAAGAGGCTGGAATACCGGGGCTACGACTCGGCGGGCATCGCGCTGGCCGACCCGGAGCAGGGCATGATCGTCCGGAAAAAGAAGGGCCGGATTGCCAATCTCGAAGAGTACATCAGCGGGGAAAATCTGTTTTCCACCATCGGGATCGGGCACACCAGATGGGCAACGCACGGCGCGCCGTCGGATGAGAACGCACATCCGCATGTCAGTGCGGACGGAAAGATTGCGCTGGTGCACAACGGGATTATCGAAAATTATGTCGAGCTGAAAAAAGAGCTGATGGAAAAGCACGGGATTGTGTTTTCGTCGGAAACGGATACCGAGGTCCTGACGAAGCTGATCGGGGTTCTGTATGAAGGGGACCTGGAGGATGCCGTATTCAAAGCGCTGGACCGGGTGCGGGGCGCATTCGCCATCGGCGTGATCAGCCAGGATGAACCGGGCCGTCTGGTGGCGGCGCGGAAGGACAGTCCGCTGATCGTAGGGCTTGGCCGGGACGGCAATTTCATCGCTTCGGATATTCCGGCGATTCTGAAATACTGCCGGCAGATTTATCTGATCGAAAACAATGAAGTCGTGGTTCTTACGGAAAACAATGTGCAGATCTTTGACGCGCAGCGCCGGCCGGTACGCCGGGATGTGTTCAATGTCACCTGGGATGCGGATGCGGCGGAGAAGGAAGGCTACGACCACTTCATGCTGAAGGAAATCCACGAGCAGCCGGAAGGTATTCGCAATACCGTAGAGCGGCGCATGGATGATCACGGCGAAATCGTGCTGGACGGCATTAATCTGACCCGGGAAACCATTGAGTATTTCAATAAAGTGTATATTGTGGCCTGCGGGACGGCGTACCATGCCGGGCTGATCGGCAAATATGCCATTGAGAAATTCGCGCACATCAGTGTGGAAGTGGATATCGCGTCGGAATTCCGGTACCGGGATCCGTTTGTGGATGACCGCACCCTGTTCATCGCCATCAGCCAGTCCGGCGAGACGCTGGATACACTGGCTGCGCTGCGGGAAGCGAAAAAGAAAGGCGCCCGGGTACTGTCCGTTGTCAATGTCGTGGGCAGTTCGGTGGCCAGAGAATCCGACGATGTGTTCTATACATGGGCGGGACCGGAGATCGCGGTGGCGTCCACCAAGGCGTATACGACCCAGCTGGTCTGCATGTATCTGATCGGCATGTACATGGGCCGGAAGAAGGGGCTGCTGGATGATGAAACCTACCAGACTCTGATGAACGAGCTGCTGGTCATTCCGGACAAGCTGGAAACGCTGCTGCAGAAGGAACGGGTCGTACAGGATCTGGCCAGACGGTTTTACCGCAGCAATAATGTATTTTTCATTGGCCGGGGACCGGATTCTTATGTGTCGTATGAAGGCTCTCTGAAGCTGAAGGAAATATCGTATATTAATTCCTTTGCCATCGCGGCGGGTGAACTGAAGCACGGTACCATCGCCCTGATCGAGAAAGATACGCTGGTGGTGGCGCTGGCGACGCAGGACAGCCTGTTCGAAAAGATGCTTTCCAATATCAAGGAAGTGAAATCCAGAGATGCCACCGTGCTGGCTATCGCGAAGGAAGGCAATACCACTGTAGAGGCGGAGGCGGATTACGTATTCTACATTCCGCAGTGCCCGGATGAACTGACGCCGCTGCTGTCTGTCGTGCCGCTGCAGCAGTTCGCGTATTACATTGCCAAGATGAGAGGCTGCGATATCGATAAGCCGAAGAATCTGGCGAAGAGTGTTACAGTAGAATAAAACCGTAGATTAAAAAGGGAAGACCCGCGGATCGGAAGCCGGCCTGCAGTTGAAACAGTGCCGGAGGAGAGATCCGCGGGTTCTTTGCTTTACTGTTCCGTCCAGCCGATCAGCGAGCGCAGAGCTTCGATGGCGGTCAGGATCGCTGGTTCGGTATCATGTACGACCGGATTGTCTTTCCCGGCCTTTTCCCGTTCCTGATTGGCCACCACGTGCAGCACTGTGGCGGCACGGACGCGCAGGTACTGCGCCGCGATGTAGAGGGCGGCGGATTCCATTTCGGATGCCAGGCAGCCCATGCGGATCCAGGCCTGCCATTTTGCTTCCAGCTCGGCAGATACCGGCATGGATGCCGGGTCGTGCTGCCCGTAAAAAGAATCCTTGCACTGCACTACGCCGACGTGGTGTGGGTATCCCAGCTTCTCCGCGGCATTGGCCAGCGCATTGACCAGTGTAAGGTCCGCTACGGCCGGATATTCAATCGGGGCGTATTCCCGGCTGGTTCCCTCTGCCCGGACCGCGGCATTGGCGATGATGACGTCGCCGCTGATGACATCCATCTGCATGCCGCCGCAGGTGCCGACCCGGATAAATGTGTCCGCGCCGGCTTCTTTGAGTTCCGTCAGGGCGATCACTGCGGACGGACCGCCGATTCCGGTGGAAGTTACGCTGACCTTCTCTCCGTAGATGGTGCCGGTATATGTGACGAATTCCCGGTTGGACGCCACCAGCACGCTGTCATCCAAATATGCCGCAATGCGTTCACAGCGGCCGGGATCCCCCGGCAGCAGAACATATCTTCCCACATCGCCTTTCTTCAGACCGATATGATACTGCACTCCGTTTTCTGAATATTTCATAGCAAATCTCCGTTTCGAAACCGCCGCCGGCGGCACATTCCGCGCAGCAAAGCGTTCCCGGATGCCGCCGGAAATCATTATCATTATTATTCTAATGTTAATGATACTCCCGCCGCGGGATAATTACCATAGGAAACATAATGTAAAAAAGTGAAATCATTTCATAACCAGTACAATAATTTGTGATAATATTAAAAGGACGGCGGTAATTATTAACGGCCTGCGCGGCAGTGCAGCGGTAAACGGCTTTTGAGTTCGGAGGAGCGCGTTTATGAAAGTGAGAGGAGTTTCCGGAAACAGGAACAGAGAAGGTTTTAGAAACGGAAAAATACAAAGCGCGGCGATCATGCTTCTGCTGCTTCTGACTTTTCTGCTGGCAGCCTGCGGGGCGGGCGGCGTGAAAGATGAAGGCAATGCCGCTGCGGATGGGGCGAAAACCGAATCCTCTTCGACCGTGCAGTCCGATTCCTATGGAACGAATGATTCATCTGCAGCAGATTTGCAGGCGGAGCAGGCCATGGCGGACGGCAGCATGCCGGAAGGCGGTGCGCCGGGACAGACCGGTCAGCCGGAACAGGGCGGACAGACAATTCCGAACGGAGAAGCCGGAGATTCCGGGAGAACCCTTGCCACGGCGCGGCTCAGTTACGCCAGCTATTTTTACGTGGATTCCGGAGACGAATCGATGCCGAAAATGATCCGCAATGTGGAAATGCCGGTGGAAACTGCGGACGGTTCCCGGGAAGCACTGCTGTGCGGCATTGTGGATGCCCTGCGCAGTATTCCGCAGGGACTGGCGGGCGCGGAAACCATGGTGAGCGATCTGTACCGGATCAATTCCATTACGATTGAGCAGGATACCGCCGTGGTGGATATTTCCGGCAGCGGGATCGCCAACTCCAGCCCGTTCGATGAGGAATTTTTCGTGTACCAGGTGGCGGATTCCATCCTTCATTCGGACACTTCCATCCGGAAAGTGCGGTTTACCGTGGACGGATCCGCAGACCGGGGATTATTATACATGAATATGCATCAGGATTATGATGCCGGCACCTGCGACGCATTCTGCGGCTGACCCTGCGCAGTGCGGGATCGGGACCGGATGCGGCACACCGGAGCACTGAGCAAAAAAAGCGCAGCGCGGCGGGGACGGATTTTTTTAAAGAAAGGATTTATTCAAAGTATGCAGAATTATGATATTCGGGATCTGGCGCTGGCCCCGTCCGGCCACACCAAGATTGACTGGGTAAAAGAAAATATGCCGGTACTGGCCGGCCTCGAACAGGAATTCCGGAAGACCCGCCCGCTGGAGGGAATCCGGATTTCTCTTTCCGTTCATCTGGAGGCGAAGACCGCATATTTTTGTAAAGTGCTGGCAGCCGGCGGCGCAGAGATGTCCGTGACCGGCAGCAACGTGCTGTCCACGCAGGATGACGTGGCTGCGGCGCTGGCGGAAGACGGCCTCCGGGTTTTTGCGGTACACGGGGAATCGGAGGAATCCTATTACCGGCATATCCGCATGACGCTGGAAAACGGACCGCAGATCATTATTGATGACGGCGGCGATCTGGTGAGTATGCTGCACACGGAGATGCAGCACCTGATTCCGGGCGTTTATGGCGGCTGCGAGGAAACCACCACCGGTGTGATCCGGCTGCGGGCCATGGAGCGGGAAGGGGTTCTGGCATTCCCGATGGTGGCCGTGAACGACGCGAAGTGCAAGCATATGTTTGACAACCGGTACGGCACCGGCCAGTCCGTGTGGGAAAGCATTATGCACAATACCAATCTGATCGTGGCATCGAAGACCGTGGTCGTGGCCGGTTACGGCTGGTGCGGCAAGGGCGTGGCCCTGCGGGCAGCGGCGCTGGGAGCGCGGGTCATCGTGACGGAAACGGATCCGGTCAAGGCGGTCGAGGCGAAAATGGACGGCTATGACGTGATGACGATGGAGGAAGCGGCCCGGGCAGGCGATATGTTTGTTACTGTTACCGGCTGTGAGCATGTCATTACCGGCGACCATATGCTGGCCATGAAGGACAATGCGATCCTGGCCAACGCGGGTCATTTTAATGTGGAAATTGATATGGAATGGCTGGAAAACCATGCGGAAGAGAAAAAAGTATCCCGGGAAAATATCATGGGGTACAGACTGTCCAACGGGCGCCGCGTACACGTGCTGGCAGAGGGCAGACTGGTGAACATAGCCGCTTCCAACGGGCATCCGGCGGAAATCATGGATATGAGCTTTGCGGTGCAGGCCCTTTCGGCTCTGTATGTTCTCCGCCATCACGGGGAACTGCCGAACGGCGTGATTGATGTCAGCGATCAGATCGATGAGATGGTGGCGCAACGGAAGCTGGCAGCCTGGGGCATTGAAATTGACCGGCTGACCGAAGAACAGGAAAAATATCTTTCCAGCTGGAATCTGTAGGGCTGCGGCGCAGAAACCGAACTGCATCGTTAAAATACGAAAACGCTCAAACCATTCATAACAGATGGTTTGGGCGTTTTTACATCTCAATTTTTGTATTATTGTTGACGTATGGTAATGTCAAACTCCCAGTTTTACTCCCGATCAAACTCTCAGTTTAACTTTCAGTCATATTCCCGGTCAAACGTTCTGTTCATGTCTCAGTCCAGCTCCCGGCCAAACGATAAAGGACTTTCATTGAAAACTATGCATTTAAAAAAAAATATCATAAGAAATGCATAGTAATCGCATCATTATTCTTTACACCACTTATATTTGTCGAAATGTTTCATTCGCGCATCTCGGATCATCGGTTCAGAATAATTGAATGGTTCCGTAAAACCATTTAATTGCAACGGGTTTTACAATTTTTCAATTATCGGCTTTATTTTCCTTTTTTCAAAATTTGATAATTGAAGCGGGTTGTCCGGCGAACTCTGATAATTACTATGCATTTTTCGCGCTTTTTTTCTCGAAATGCATAGCGTATTTAAAATCTCCTCTGGCGCGGAAAAGACAAACTGCCATAATCTATTTTTCGTGGGGCCGAAGGCCGATTCATTAACATAACTCACCTGCGGCGCACCGCAAAATGGTTTGGGCGTTTTAACAAATCTTTCCGAAGCATCGCACTTTACTTTAGTTAGGCAGTGTGGTAAAATTACGGTGTTTAAAACGTATATTACAATTTAAAGGGGAGAAAAAACCATGTAAAAAAAGATTTTTAGTTTATTAATGGTTCTGGCGCTGGTGCTTTCTGTAACAGCATGCGGCGGCAGTTCGACAGACACGACGAGCGCGGATGGTTCGGAAGCACAGACTGAGCTCGGCAAGCTGGTTGTAGGCTTTGACGCGGAATATCCGCCATTCGGTTTTATTGCTGAAGACGGCAGCTATGACGGTTTCGACCTGGCTATGGCGCAGGAAGTCTGCAAACGTCTCGGATGGGAATACGAAGCGGTAGCCATCGACTGGAACAGCAAGGATACAGAGCTGTCCTCCGGCAACATCAACTGCATCTGGAACGGTTTTACATGTACAGGCCGGGAAGATGAGTATACCTGGAGTGAACCGTATGTGGACAACCGCATTGTAGCAGTTGTCAGAGCGGATTCCGGCATCACAAGCCTGGATCAGCTCGCGGGTAAGACGGTCATGGCGCAGGCAGCCTCTTCTGCGGTTGACGCCCTTAACGACAATGCAAAACTGAAGGATTCCCTCGGCTCCGTGGTTGAACTGGCCGATTACAACATGGGCTTCATGGAACTGCAGCAGGGTACCGTGGATGCTGTCGCGGCGGATCTGGGTGTTGCAACTTTCCAGACAATGAACAAAGAAGGCGATTATGTTATTCTGGAAGAACCGATCAGCATGGAACAGTATGCGGTTGGCTTTAAGAAGGGAGACACCGAACTGCGGGATGCGGTGAATGACGTTCTGCTGGAAATGGCCAAGGACGGCACCATGATGGAAATCGCTCAGAATTATGTAGATGACGGTCTGGTTCTCGAGAGCCTGTGCCTCATTGAAAAGTAAATCATTATTGACGCTGCAGGGCGGAGGCGGTCAGCCCCCGCCCTTTTTAAGTTTTTCGTAACAGGAGTTCTCTATGACTTTTCAAACTATGGTCGGGATGCTGGCGCAGGGTTTCCTCACGACCCTGGCGATTTTTTTCCTGACGCTGGTCGGTTCGCTTCTGCTGGGACTGCTGGTGTCATTCGGGCGCATGTCGCATTTTACGATCGTGCGGACCATTATTAAAGTGTATATTTCTATCATGCGCGGCACACCGCTGATGCTGCAGCTCATGGTGGTTTATTTCGGTCCCAGCCTCCTGCTGGGGATCACGCCCCCGGGCAACTGGCGGTTTGCGGCAGTCATCGTTGCCTTCATTATCAATTATGCCGCCTATTTTGGGGAAATTTACCGTTCCGGAATTGAAGCCATTCCGGCAGGACAGCGGGAGGCAGCCCAGGTTCTGGGGTACACCCGTGTCCAGACGTTCATTAAAATCATTCTTCCGCAGATGATCAAAAGAGTGCTTCCACCGGTGACCAATGAAGTGATCACCCTGGTGAAGGATACTTCCCTGGCGTCCGTCATCGGAACGGTGGAAATGTTTACCCGGGCCAAGCAGATCGCGGTGGCGCCGAATTCTCCGGGTATGATGACCTTTGTGGTGGCAGCGGTATTCTATTACGTGTTTAACTATCTGGTAGCCTTTGTGATGGAACGGATCGAGAAGGCCCTTGATTACTATGATTAGGGGGTGACGGTATGGTTTTGACAATGAAGGGAATCAAAAAATCTTTCGGAGACCTGGTGGTGCTGAAGGACATTAGCCTGAGCGTAGATTCCGGTGAGATCGTCAGCGTAATCGGCCCCAGCGGATCCGGAAAAAGTACGCTGCTGCGCTGCGCGACATTTCTGGAACGGATTGATTCCGGGGAAATCAGTTATCTGGACGAGCCGGCCGTAATCACGAACGCTAATGGCGTGGCAGAATACATCAGTCCGTCGGCCCTGCGGAAAACCAAACAGCATTTCGGGCTGGTTTTTCAGCAGTTTAATCTGTTTCCACATTATTCCGTCATGAAAAATATCATGGACGCGCCGCTTCATGTGCAGAAGCGTCCGAAGGAGGAAGTGCAGGCAGAGGCGGAGGAATTACTGAAAAAAATGGATCTGGTAAGCCGGGCCAACGCCTATCCGAGCCAGCTGTC
>JAFWDF010000128.1 GCA_017534025.1 Bacillota bacterium | reverse complement strand
GTGTTCCGGAAGACATCATTCACAGCGTAGTAAGCCACGGGTATGGCATAACTGTGGATGTAAAACCGGAACATCTGATGGAAAAGGTTCTTTTTGCAACAGACGAACTGACCGGCCTGATCTGGGCGGCCGCCCTGATGCGCCCTTCCAAAAGTACGAAAGATATGGAACTGAAATCCCTGAAGAAAAAATATAAGAGCAAGGCATTTTCTGCCGGCTGCTCCCGTGAAATCATTCAGCAGGGTGCCGATATGCTGGGCTGGGAGCTGAACGATCTGCTGGCGAAGACCCTGGAAGCGATGAAAGCCAGCGAAGATGACATCCTCGCGCTGCTGGAGGATACCGCGGAATAGACTGTGCCGGCTGCAGGGCAGCGGAGATGCCGCCCCGGACACAGGCTTACGAATGCTCCAGGAACATTCGTACCATGATTATTACAACAAACTGCAGCGGATAAAAACAGCTGTACAGAGCATCGAACCACCGGCTGTGGTACCCCAGCTGCCGGTTGTAAAACAGCAGGGGGATGATGGTCAGGCCTGTGGCACTGAACCAGAGCCGATAGCCCCTGGCCATGGCGGTGAATTCCTGCCAGCCGCCAAATCCGGACCGCTGCCAGATATAAAGCAGAAGATATGCTGCGTATACGCCGGCAAGAGCCAGTGCCCGCACCGGGAACGGCTCTTCGCCGGTTTTTTCCATGCAAAGATAAAACATGACCACCAGCAGCACCCCGGCAAAGCTGTATTCGCTGTGAATCACCCGTGCCGCGGCAGCCGCTGCCAGGCAGATTGCAATACTGCCGGCGATCCCGATGATTCTGCGCCCGCCGGCCGCATCCGTTTCAGCCATCCCGTCCGGCGCCGCATGCTCGATCTGCCGAGCGGATCCGACCGGCGCCGCATACGCCATCCACCGGCCCGAGACAATCAGCGCCGCAAATCCGAGCAGCAGCGTCGGCAGCACGCTCTGCGTCTGGAAATTCACCCATTGCCTGAATTCGAACAGATCGAACGGCACTTCCGTCACCAGGCAGAGCAGCACCAGTTTGCCCGCGTGCTTAGCCAGCCGGTCCGGCGCATCCTTCAGATGATAGTACCCCTCTGCCATCAAAAAAGCATAAACCATGAAGGCCGTCCGTCCGATCAGCCGCATGAACAGATTATTGTCCATCAGCTGAAAACCGACATGGTCGACCGCCATGGTTATCATTGCGATTATTTTTAAAACAAATACTGACATTCCCGTTTCCTTAATACGGATCGTACTTCGTCAGGTCATACTTTTCGATCAGATTCATGCACTGCTCCACGTACGTATAGGAGGTCGCGTAGCCGTCCGCCCGGATGGTCTCCATATACTGCTGCGGATCCGTGATGCCCTTCAGATTCTGATACCGGGCCGACTGAATGAACTCAAAGTATCCCTTTATGCCTTCCTCCATCGAAGGATAGGCGCGGAAATTCGCGTAAACAGAAGTGATCACGCCCTGCGTATACTCTTCCCGTGTTTTCATGGTCACACTGCTGCCCGTCCATTTGCTGCCGCATTTCAGCCCGAAATAATTGTGGAACTGCGCGGCCAGCCTGGATTTGCCCCAGCCGGACTCCAGAATCGCCTGCGCAATTACCGGCGAATACACGTTAATCCCGTACTGTCCGGCGTATTTCTGCACATACGACGCAACGGCATCCATGAATTCCTGCCCGTTCATTAACACCAGCCCGGTTGAAAAGTTCTTCCGGTACAGGAACGTCACAATCTGTCCCCGGGTGCATGGATCCTCCGGACTGAACGCATAGCCCGCCGTACCCATGGTAATGTTGCTCTCCACGGCCCATCTGACCGGAATGCAATAGAACGCCGAAGAAGGAACGTCCTCAAAGGACCAGGTCGTCTGCGGCTTCGGTTCTCCCAGAGAACGCCACAGGAACGTCACGATCTGCGCTCTGGTACAGTAGGCGTCCGGTTCAAATGTCGTACGCGTCGTACCATTGGTAATGTTCCGGCTGCAGGCCCACTGCACCGCATCGTAATAGAAGGACCCCTCGGCGACATCCCGGAACGGGTTTGCCGCGCCCTGCACCCGCTCCATGCCGGCGGCACGCCACAGGAATGTCACTGCCTGGGCTCTGGTGCAGATATTGTTCGGGCTGAATTCCATGCCGGAGGTTCCGTTGGTAATGCCGCTGGACATCGCCCAGATGACGGCGTCGTAGAAGTAGTCCGCAGTCAGCACATCCGCAAAGGACTGCGGGCCGGTGCCCGGACTGGCCAGATCCTCTGCGGTCAGCTCCCGGACGCGGATCTCGGATTCTCCACATTCCAGGCAGGTCCGGCTCTCGGTAATAGTGCCGGCGCCCATATCCCGGTCGAGTTCTGTCCATTCCGACCAGGTATGCATATTATCATCTCCCAGTAACGGATCCGAACTCATGAGAGAAGCTTCCGCATAGGCCATGGCGGAATCCAGGATCGCTGCATTTGTATTGGCAACCGCAGCTCCTAAAGGCGAAGAGGCCGCCTTTGCAGGAACCGCATCCGCCGTCACCGCCGCAGCCGCAAACTGCGGAAATATGCCGATCCCCATTATTAATGTTAATACTATGGACAGCGTGCGTTTCATATCTCAGTATCCCTTCCTGAACCGGCCAAGCCGGATAAACTGCGCTATCTGAAAATGATGGAGTAATATTATACCATATTATTCTAATTTTTGACAAGCGACAAGAAGGCCTGCATATATCAGCCGGCTTCGCAGCTTCGTTCTGCCATCCCCTGCTCCCGGGGTCCGGAATCAGCTCCTCATTTCAGTGTCCTGTAAAGGAACGTCACGATCTGGCCGCGGGTACAGACCTGATCCGGGCTGAACGTTTCGGTCGTTGTCCCGTTCGTGATCCCCTTTTCCACGGCCCACTGCACCGCCGGATAATAATACGCGTTTTTCGGAACATCCCGGAAGGAGATCGCTTTGCTCGACGACGGCTTGCCTTTCGCCCGCCAGAGGAAGGTCACAATCTGGCCGCGGCTGCAGGTTGCCTTCGGTCCGAATTCCGTTTTCGTCAGGCCGTTGGTCACATCGTACCGCAGTGCCCACAGAACCGCATCATAATAGTAGTCCGATGTATAAACATCCGTGAACGGGTTCACCACATTGCGCACTTTCCGGCTGCCTGCGGCGCGCCACAGGAAGGTCACCGCCTGATCGCGGGTACACGGATTTGACGGGCTGAAAGTCGTAGCGGAGGTTCCCTGAGTAATGTTGTTTGCCACCGCCCAGAGCACCGGCTCCAGGAAATAATCATTCTCCCGGACATCCTTGAAATGCGAACGGCTCAGCATCAGGTCCTCGGCACGCTGCACAGAACGGGTGCTGCTGTCATACCGGTAAATGTACTCGAATACGCCGCCGCGGAAAAGATATTTGTCATTTACACTGCCGGAAACCGGCTTCACCATGAACAGAAGATCATCCGGAGCGATTTCTTCATTGTCGCAGTTCGTGACGTCCACCATATAGTTCAGGCCATCGTCCATATGGATAATGTTCCACATGTGCGGACCGCTGCCGTCTGAAGTCGTCAGTGTGCCGGAAACCGAAATGCAGTACACCGGGCCTTTGAAGGAAGACAGGTCACAGAGATACTGAAATGCTTTTGCGTATCCTTCACAGACGACTTTGGTGGAAGGATTATTATCAAATACCCAGATCAGCTGCCACGGGTTGACATAATGCGTCGATGCATTGCCGGCAGCTTCGTGATTGTAGGCGGTCAGATTGCAGATGCGGTTCTTGTACGCCCGCAGCTTCTCCACATCGGACAGTCCCTTGTATTCTGCGACGATGGAACGGATTGTACTCAGCGCCGTCTGCACCGCGGTCATTTTCGATTTGTCCACGATGAAGGATGCGGAGCCGGCATAATCATACGCGACAGGGAATTTGAACGTAATCTCATTCATCGTCACGTTGTAGCTGCCGTCCCGGTTCTGCCGGTATGTGTAGTTATAGGTGTAAGTAAGGCTCACGCCTTTGTCATACCAGTACAGATCGTACGGACAGTCGGCCAGCAGCGCGTGGATCACGGTCTGCGGATTGATCTGCAGCTTGCTGTATGCCGCCTCTGCCGCCTTGGATGCCGACGATCCGCTGGCACTGGCGGTCAGCCCCAGGTCATTTTTGAACGACAGGGTGAAGGCCGTGCTGGTCCGTTTCCCGTTTGCCACTTCCGAGATCCTGCTTTTCAGCGCGTCAAACAGCCTGGCAGAACCGGATGACAGATTCTGTTTCATATTGCGGACGGAGCCCTGCGGATCCGGTGAAGCCTCATCGGCGTCCTGCCTGCTGTCCCCGTCTTTTAAGGATTCGTCCAGATACTGCCACAGCAGGTCATCGTTCGTTTCCGGGGCAAGTATAAATTCGTCCGAAATAACGATTTCTTCCGCCTCTGAAGCGACGGCCGCCGGCGCGCCGGCGGTTTCTGCCGGATCCGCAGCATTATCCGTGCCCGCAAAGGACACCGGAAGCATACAGGTTCCCAGCATCCCGCATATGAGCAAAACACTCAGTATTGTTCTTTTCATGATGATTTCCCCCTGCCAGTTTGCTTTATCCATACGCAGCTCGCCAGAACCCGGAGAAGTAACGCCTCCCGGCTGGTTCGCACGGCATACTCTCTGCCAATAATATACCACAATCTGACAGTTCTCGCATCTGCCGAACGCCGCCTGCCGGGACCCGGCAGGCTCCAAATTTAAATTGGATTTTACATTTTTATATATTGTACTTAACATTAATATGTTATACAAATAATATGAGACGTAAGGATCCGGTAAGCCAACTGTCTTTCCCGGTCCCGGCATCTCACTCGCATTACCTTAAACATTGCATTTATCTGGAGGGATCAGGAGGTAAAAAAATGAAGAAAGCCAGTGCCTGGCAGCGGTTCCGGTATTGGTTCGACAATCTCATGTCGAAGGGAACTGCGTCACTGCTATTATTACTTGCAGTCATTACTACTATTGCTGTTGTGATCGGCGGCCTCATCGCCATCGCGCTGGGCGGTCCGGACGGTACCGGTGTCGACTCACCGGGCTATTCCATCTGGTTCACCCTGATGCACACGATCAGCACGGGCGTGCTCACCAAGGAAGAAGGCACCTTCGCCTATCTGGCGGTCATGGCCATCGTCACCCTGGTCGGCATGTTCATCACCAGTTTCCTGATCGGTACCATTTCCAATGGTATCAAGGACAAGGTGACGGATCTGCAGCGCGGCAAATCACTCGTCATCGAAGAGGGCCACACCGTGGTCATCGGCTTCGGCGAAAACATTACCAATATTATTGAAGAACTGGTATTAGCCAACGAAAACCAGAGCCATGCCGTGGTCGTGGTCATGTCGGAGCAGGATAAAGTCGAAATGGAAGCGACGATTAATGACCGGATTCCGGATCCGGGCAATCTCCGCATCGTTTGCCGCAACGGCAAGCCGGACAGCCTGTCCGACCTGAAAATCTGCTCGCTTGACACCTGCCGGTCCATTATCGTCAATCTGGACGACGACTTTATGACCGTCAAGACGATCCTGGCATGCGAGAGCCTGCTGGACGAAGCCGGTAACAAGGAAGCGTATATCACAGCGACCATTCGCGACCCGGAAGTCCTGCATCCGGCACAGATCGCCGGCGGCGAACGCGCGGAAATCCTGAATTTCCACAAGACCATCGGGCGTCTGATGGTGCAGTCCGGACGGCACCCCGGCATGTCCGCCATTCTCTCCGAGCTGCTCAGCTTCGAAGGTCATGAAATCTATGTCGGCACCTTCCCGGAAGCTGCCGGTCTTACTGTTAATGACATCAGCCTCCGTCTGCCGCACGCAACGGCCATCGGCCTGGTGCGCAATGACCATGCGCCTGCAGACGACGAAGCCGTGAGCGATGAAGCGAAGCTCATTTTCGCACCGGATGCTGTCCTGGAATCGTCGGATCAGCTGATCTGGATCGCCGACGACGATCATCCGCTGCAGCTGGAGGCTCCGGCATCCGTGAATGAAAGCGTTTTCGGGCAGGAGGACAAAACGAAGGACGCTCCGCGCAACCTGCTTGTGATTGGCTGCTCTGATATGATCGGCCAGATTCTGCTGGAAGCGGATGAATTTGCCGCCCCGGGATCGAAGGTCATTATCGCAGTTGAACCGGACCGGCTCGATGCCGATACGCTGCCTGCCGCGGAAGAGCTTTCCAATGTGGAAGTGGATCTGCGCGAATGCAGCATTTTCCAGCGTCATGTTCTGGAAGAGCTGGTTACCGAAAATCCTTCCAGCATCATGCTGCTGGCCGACACCGGACTGGAAGCCGAAGACGCCGATGCCCGCACGCTCATGCTGCAGCTGCAGCTGACGGATATTGAGGAGGAAATCGGCTCCAATGTTCCACTGATCATTGAAATGAACAACCCGCGCAATCAGAAGCTCTCGCAGAGAATGCGCGCGACCGACTTCGTGCTCAGCAGCGATATCACGGCAAAGATGATGGTGCAGATCTCCGAGCATCGTGACAAGAAGGCCATCCTCAATGACCTGATTTCCGATGACGGCTCGGCGATTTATCTGAAGTCGATCACCCGCTACGCAGCTGCAGATAAGCCGGTGGATTTCCATACCCTCGGTTCCTCTGCCGCCCGCTTCGGCGAAATTGCGATCGGCTACAAGAAGTTCGTCGATGACGGCACCTTTACAGTTGCCATCAATCCGCTCGGCGGGGAACAGAACACGTTCCATGAACGGGACGAGCTGATTGTCATCGCAGCGGAATAGGCACGGTGTGTTTGCGCGGGGCCGCGCTTCTTATTGGCGGCCGGCTGGACAAATCCTGTCAATAAGCGGTGAAGTGTCCGGCTCTGCCGGACACTTCGTTCTTCTATACAGCAATTTGTCCAGCAGGCGGCGTTAATATCGCCTGGAATTCAGTTATTCCGGCTGCCGTGCAGGACAATTTCATTCCTTCAGCGGTCAAGTGTCCGGCTCTGCCGGACACTTCGTTCTTCTATACAGCGGTTTGTCCAGCAGGCCGCGTTAATATCGCCTGGAATTCGGTTATTCCGGCCACTGTGCTGGACAATTTCATGCCTTCAGCGGTCAAGTGTCCGGCTCTGCTGGACACTTCGTTCTTCAGATCAAGAGATTGTCCAGCAGGCAGCGCTTGTATCATTTTGGAATCTGTTTTCCCGGCTTGCCGTGCTGGACAAATCTGATCAATCAAAATAAAAACAGCCACCCTCCGATCGGATTCCGTTCCGAAAAAGGGTGGCTGCGCATCCATCTGCATCTGCGCCTGCATTATTCAGAAGCCGGCGCATTCATGATTTCTTCCGGCGCGGCATCGGCAATCGCCCGGCAATATTCCGCGACCGTATCCTCATCGTGAAGAATCTGGTTGTAGGCCTGCATGAGTGCAATGAACGAAATCATCACATCAACGGCCTGTTCATTCTGATCGCCCTGGTGTTCCGGCGCAGCTTCTGCCGAAAGCTTCTCCACTTTTTCTTCGACGAGCATGGTGAGTATTTCCGCCACGTCCTCCGGAAAATCCCTGCGAATGCAGTTTTTTACATATTC
>JAFWDF010000127.1 GCA_017534025.1 Bacillota bacterium | reverse complement strand
CGTCTGTACAATATGGTGCATTATCCGACGGATGTACTGGCCGGCATGCTGATCGGCATCGTTATTGCGGTTTTGGTTTACCGTTTTTTCAGAATGGGAGCAGATCGTGGACTGGATTCTGCCGGATCTGACCGGTAAAGATGACATGGATAATCATTCAAGGAGGGTCAAATGGTATTTTTCGACAAAGAGATTAAAAAGCTTGGATTTGGTCTGATGCGGCTCCCACATAAGGACGATGCCATAGATATCGAACAGGTCAAGGTCATGGTGGACCGTTTCATGGAAGCGGGCTTTTCCTATTTTGATACGGCGTGGGCCTACGAGGGATCGGAAGATGCCGCCAGGCAGGCACTGGTGGAACGGTATCCGCGGGAGAGTTTTCAGCTGGCAACAAAAAATGCTGCCTGGATCGACTGCAAAACCAGGGAAGATGCCGTTGCGCAGTTTGAAACTTCCCTGCAGCAGACCGGAGCGGGCTATTTTGATATGTACCTGCTGCACAATCTGGGCGAACACCGGACCCATTTCTTCGATGATTTTGACATGTGGGAATTTGTGAAGGAGAAGAAGGCAGAGGGGAAAATCAAGCATTACGGTTTTTCCTTCCATGATACTCCGTAGAAGCTGGAGGAGCTTCTGACAGCGCATCCGGACGCAGAATTCGTTCAGCTGCAGATCAATTACGCAGACTGGGAAAATCCGGCGATTCAGTCCCGCGGTGTTTATGAGGTGGCGCGGAAGCACGGCAAGCCGATCATTATCATGGAACCGTTGAAGGGCGGCCTTCTGGCGAATCCGCCGGAAACCGTGAAAGATATTCTGAAAAAGAGTGATCCGGATCTGTCCGTGGCATCCTGGGGCGTTCGGTTCGCAGCGGATCTGGAAGGTGTCCTGGTCGTCCTGTCCGGAATGAGCAATGTGGAGCAGATGGAGGATAATGTTTCGTTTATGAAAGATTTCAGCGGTCTGTCGGAAGAACAGCTGGAGACCATCGGGCAGGCCAGGGAAGAACTGGCGAAGATTCCTCTTATTCCATGTACGGTCTGCAATTACTGCGCCAAGGTATGTCCGCAGAACATCGGCATTTCCGGAACCTTTACCGCCAGAAATATCTATACGCTGTTTGAGAATATGGAAAGGGCGCTGCATACGGAAAACTGGCAGACAACGGTGGCCGGCAAAAAGAAGGCCGTAGACTGCATAAAATGCGGCCAGTGTGAAGATGCCTGTCCGCAGCACATCCGGATCCGGTATGAACTGGAGCAGGCAGCGGAGCTGTTCGGGCAGAAATAAAACAGGGGGCTGTGAAGAAATGAGGTTGAACGCCTCAGGCTTCACAGCCCCTTTTTGTATTATTAGGAGATTTGTGTGCAATCAGTTACTTTATAGTCGGTTCCTTTTAGTAAATCCGCGAAGCTCGCTTCCGTCTTTTCGGATTTGGAAAGGACTTCCGCCCGCCTTCTTCCGAGGTTGACATGTGCCCAGGTATCACCGGATGCATTGATGGCATTTTCAACGTTGGCTGCGCAATTACTGCACTGCATGCCTTCAATGGACACATTATATTTGTATGGATAATGAGATTCGTCCGTATCGGCGACCGGCTTTGCCAGAACCGTTTCTTTCGAGCCGCAGCAGCTGGCTGCTTTTGATTTTCCTCTTGCTTTCTGTACAGTCGCGTAAACTGCATAAGCGATCAGCAGTACTCCAATAATAATTATTAATGTAGACATATTAATTCATTATCTCCTGTATTTTCATAAGATCATGAGCATGAATTTCCGGGCGGATTGTGTTTCTGGCAGGAATCCGCAAAAGGACAGCCAATACATTGATGGCCCTTTTTCTTTTCTTTATATATATATCGGATCGCAAGGAATAATATAACTGCAATTACCAGTATGGCTATGATGGTAGACATGTTCACTGTGCTGTCCTCCTTTCCTGTAAAATTATTATATCAGAAGCCGGATGCGTCCCGCTGCTCCCGGTGTGCCTGACGGGAGCTCAGCTCCGCTTTAAATAATAGTAGCATAATGCGCGGCGCATTGAAACGCCGCGCATCACGCTTAGTTAAGTGAATATTAATATAGGTGGTTTATGCTGTTGCTTTAGCAGCCGCTGAACCCTTGTGGAGCGCATACTGCTCATCGAAGTGAGCTCTTGTCTTTCTTCCGATGAGGATCAGTGCAGCAACCATGCAGAGAACTGCAATCAGGCCCGGAACGAAACCGGTGCCGAGGTGACCCTCAGTGAAGAGAGTACCAAACTGGTATACGAGGAATGCGATTGTGTAACCGGTGCCAAGCTGAAGGCCGATGGCGCCAAACAGCCAGCCTTTGCTCTTCATTTCTGAATTCATAGCTCCGATTGCTGCGAAGCAAGGAGGTGTATACAGATTGAAGAAGAGATAAGCGAGGGCGGTTACGCTTGTAAGACCCATCGTAGCGGCCACTGTGCTTGCTCCGCCGGTCATAGCCAGCTCCTCGGTATCGATGAAGTTGGTCAGAGCAAATACAACGGCGAGGGTACCGACAACGTTTTCTTTCGCGATGAAGCCGGTGATCGCTGCTGCTGCGAGCTGCCATGCGCCGAATCCCAGCGGGATGAGCAGAATTGCGAACGGCGAAGCGATGGAGGCGAGGATGGAAGTGCTTTCTGCACCTTCTTCCACAACCTCGAAATGCCAGTTGAATGTCTGCATGATCTGAACAACGGTGTTGCAGACCAGGATGATGGTAGCGGCTTTGATGATATATGCTTTTGCACGTTCCATCATGGACTTAAATGCGAATTTGAGGCTCGGAACCTTCCACTTCGGGAGTTCCATGATAAAGAAGGATTTTCTGTATTTGTAGCCTGTGATCCACTTGATCAGAAGGGCCCCGAGGAAGATCAGGGCGAGTCCGAGGAAGTAGGAGACAAAGCTCACCCAGCCGGCTCCTGCAAAGAAGGCTCCTGCAAAGAGGGCGATAACCGGAATCTTGGCGCCGCAAGGGATGAAAGTAGTGAGCATTGTGGTGGCTCTTCTTTCTCTTTCATCACGAATGGTACGGCAGGCCATGACGGCAGGGATACCGCAGCCGGTACCGATAACTACAGGAATGACAGACTTACCGGACAGACCCACTCTCTTGAAAATAGGGTCCATAACCGCACTGACACGGGCCATGTAGCCGCAGTCTTCGAGCAGGGCGATCAGGAAGTACATTACCATAACGAGCGGCAGGAAGCCTACTACGGCGCCTACACCGCCGACGATACCGTCAGCAAGGAGTGCAGATACGATGGCAGGGCTGTTTTCCAGCTGACCGGCTACCCAGCCCTGGAAGGTCTCGATCCAGCCTACCAGCCAGTCCGCAACGAGAGGCCCGAACCATGCCTGGGATACCCAGAATACGAACCACATAACTGCCGCGAAAGCAATGATTCCTACCACAGGGTTTGTAAGAACATTATCGATTTTGTCTGTCTTTGTGGTTTCGGCAGACAGGGTTTTTCTTGTCTCTGTTTCTGCAACGATTCCGTTAACGAAGCTGTAACGCTTGCGGTCCTCTGCATCGACGGCTGCCTTATCATGAAGGTTGATATCGGGCTGCAGATAAGGGGCATCCTGTATTGTTCCCGCCAGAGAAATCGCTTTCGCGATCATCTCGGAGAGCCCTTTGTTTTCTGTAGATACAGTCTTGAACACCGGGCAGTTCAGCTTATCGGCCAGTTTGGCCTCATCGATCTTTGTGCCCTCTTTCTCATTGATGTCCGTTTTGTTCAGGGCAACGACTACAGGAATGCCGAGCTCCAGGAGCTGTGTTGTGAAGAACAGCGAACGGCTGAGGTTTGTAGCGTCCACGATGTTGACGATTACATCCGGATTGGCAGTGCGGACATATTCGCTCGTGATGCTTTCCTCAGGTGTAAAAGGCGACATGGAGTATGCGCCCGGAAGGTCAACGGCGATCACTTCCTGGCTGCCGGCGAATTCTTTTTTGATCTGGAATTCTGTACTGCCGACCGTGACGCCGCCCCAGTTACCTATCTTCTCGCTTCTTCCCGTCAGGGCATTGAACATGGTTGTCTTGCCGCTGTTGGGATTACCGGCAAAAGCAATTCTCATTGAAATACCTCCTTATGTAAAAACATTATTATTAACTGAATTAAATGATGATGGCCTCGGACAGCATCTTGTCGAGGTTGTATCTGCCGTCCTTAATTACGACAATACAGCTGTTTTTCTTTTTTGAAATCAGCGTGATCGGTTCTCCGGAATAGCAGCCCAGTCTGAACAGAAAAGAATTCATCTCATCGTCATCCGTATTGATTTCTTTAATGGTATAGGTCTGTCCCGGTTCAGCATCCAACAGAGACATTGTGCCCGTTTTTACTTCGGCAGATTCTTTATCTGCGGAAGTAAGGTTCAGGTTTGAATTAATTGCTGCAGCAATTGACATTTTGATTCCCTCCCATATCGTTAGTTTCGCTTAACTAATGTTAGTTATACCTAATGTCATAGTGTTTGTCAAGATGATTTGCTGAATCGCCGGATAAAAGACAATTCATTTTTTCTCTGTGCCATTGGATGAAATAGGAAGGCCCTTCGAATTTGGTTTTATATGGAAAAAACGTCGATTACATTAGGAAAGAGCCGGAAATTAGATTATAATATTATAGTAAACTATTCGTATGATGCTTTAATAATGCAGAAAGGAGCGAAAGATGGCAGGAAGGAAAGAACAGGGATTAACAATGAGAAGATGGATGTGCAGGATGCTTGTCTTCGCGCTGACACTGTCATTGCTTCTGATTCCGCTGAATGTGAAGAAGGCGCATGCCTTTGACTGGATTGACCCGCCGTATCCGGGCGCCGCAGACGGATGGTATGAGACAAAAAGCGGAAAATATCAGCTTTATCAGGGAGAATATTTGCCTGTATGGCCGGAAAGTTCCACGGAATATGAACTGAATGACGCTGGGCAGGTGATCAAGGCAACGGAGACCTATGGGGAAGACGCCGAATCGACCAGTATTACGTACTATGAATATGACAGTGAGGGCCGGGTGAGCCGCTATTACAGTGATGGTGATACGGACCGGCAGAATTATCAGTATGTATACGATTATAAAGATGACGGGACTATTGTCACAACAGAAACCTGGGACTGGGAGAACTCTGAGGGGGAAACCCAGACTCGGAAGATTGTCCGGACGCATCTTCCTTCCGTTTCCGATATGGGATGGTACATGGGCGAGTGGCACTGCACGTTTGACAGCAAAGGACGGCTGGTTCACCGCTGGACCGATTCCGGGTCGGATTGGACCTGCACTTATGAGGAAGATGCCCAGGGCCGGACCGTCAAAGGAACGATTGTTTTGGATCATGCTGGCTTTGAACGGGTTTATACATATAATGATGACGGCGGCTGGACGATGCGGGAGTCGTCCAAAACCGGCTATGAAGAATTCACTTTTAATAAGAATGGTCAGCTGATCCAGTATGTTAATGCTTATGGGGAAGGCCCTATGGCATTTAATTATACATATGATAAAGCCGGCAACAATATTTCTATTGAAAGCGACATGATGCGCTGGGCTTTTGAATACGTTGAGCTACCGAAACCGGCGGATCCGGGGGTTTCCTTCGAGGATGTCCCGGATAATGCGTACTTTGCGGAGCCTGTAAAGTGGGCCGTGGAGAATGGAATTACCAACGGTCTTGGCAAAACCCGTTTCGGCCCGGATGAGACCTGTACCAGAGGCCAGATGGTCACCTTCCTCTGGCGGGCGGCAGGAGAGCCGGAGCCGACAATCACAGAGAACCCGTTCGTCGACGTGAAGGAAAAGGATTATTATTATAAAGCCGTTCTGTGGGCTTTAGAGAAAAAAATCACAGAAGGCACCAGCAAAAATACTTTTTCACCGAATAATAATGTCCTTCGGGAGCAGACGGTGACCTTCCTGTGGCGCAGTGCCGGGCAGCCTGCCGAGGGCAGTGACAATCCATTTGTGGATGTTCCGGAAGGAGCTTATTACACAAAAGCCGTGCTGTGGGCGGTAAAGAACGACATTACGAAAGGCATGGAGGCAGAGCTTTTCGGTGTCGGTGTAAAATGTACCAGGGCCCAGATCGTGACGTTCCTGTACCGGGCACAGTAATACCTGAGATAAGCCTTTGAACGCATCTCAGAAGCAGCGGGAAGAGCTGCATGAAAAACTGGTGGACCTGATCGAGCGGATGGGGTATCCCCGGGAGTTCGGGCACGCGATCGCGGTGAGCCTGCGGACGGAAAAGGCGATGGGCCGGATGATGAATTATCTGGTCAAGGCCCGGCCGGGCTCGGCAGAGGAAATTGCCGATGAGATGCTCGCCATCCAGTCGGACCGGGACCGCTGGGCAGAGAAAAAGATGAATGAATATTATACCCGGAAGTACAATGAATACCTGTACTTCCGGGGCCGGGAACCGGAGGAGGACGAGACATAATCCTGCTGTCCGGCCGGCAGACAAGAATGACGATTGAGAGAGAATTATGGAACTGTTTGAACTAATACTGGTGTTGCTGGCCTGCGTCATGGTATCTTCGGTTTTCGACCAGATGATTTCGAAGATGTCCCTGCCGCTGCTGCAGATCGGCGTCGGGCTGGTCCTGGCGCTGCTGTTTCCGTGGCTGGCAAACGTGCATGTTGAAGCGGAGCTGTTTCTCATGCTGTTTATCGCGCCTCTGCTTTTCCGGGAGGCGAAAGAGACCAGCCGCAGCATGCTTCGGCAGAATCTGGGAGCCATCCTGTCCATGGCCATCGCGCTGGTGCTGGCCAGTGTTCTGGCGGCGGGATACATGCTGCACTGGATCGTGCCGTCCATTCCGCTGGCAGCGGCATTTGCCTGCGCTGCGGCTCTGGGGCCGACAGATGCGGCCGCTGTATCGGCTATGAGTACGGTAATCAGCCTGTCAGAGAGGCAGTCGATTCTGCTGTCCGGAGAGGCGCTGATCAATGATGCCTCCGGCGTGGTTTCCTTCCAGTTTGCCATAGCGGCGGCCGTGACGGGCGCATTCTCCTTCGCGGAAGCGACGGGAACCTTTGCCGTGCTCTTTTTCGGCGGCATACTCATCGGCCTGCTGCTGGGCGGGCTGGCGCATTTAGTCATGCGGCTGCTTCGCCGGCTGGGATATGTGAGCACGGTCATGCACGTAATATATGAAGTGCTTTCCCCGTTTGTCATCTTCCTGGCGGCGGAGGAAATGCATGTCAGCGGCATTCTGGCCGTGGTTGCGGCAGGTCTTCTTATGCAGGAGCACAGCAGTGTCAGACTGTCGTCGGAAACGGCGCGGCAGATGATGGTATCCAACAGCTTCTGGGAAGTAATCATATTTCTGATCAACGGCGTTCTGTTTGTCATGCTGGGTATGCAGCTGCCGAAGGTGATGCAGCGGGATGATATGGGCGGCATGTCGCCTGCCATTGTCATTGCGGCGGTGCTGGCGGTGACTGCGGTCATTCTTGTCATGCGCTTTCTCTGGCTGACCGTCATGGAGTGGATGTATACCGATCCGGAAACGGGGATCCGGGGCTGGGCGGAACGCGGGGCATCCGTACACCGGGCGCTGGTAACGACGCTGGCCGGTCCGAAAGGCGCCGTGACGCTGTCCATTATCCTTACGATTCCGCTGACCGTGGAAGGCGGCCGGCCGTTCCCGGAGCGGGATCTCATTATCTTCCTGACATCGGGCGTTATTCTCTGCACCCTTATACTGGCTGATTTTCTCCTTCCACGCCTGTCTCCGAAGACTGTGGATGAAGATGCGGAGCAGCAGCTGCAGCAGGCTCGTCTGATGGTCATGGAAGGCATGGTGCGGGAAATCAGTGAACAGATGGAAGCCTGGGAAGGACCGCAGGATGAATACTATCTGGTATGCAAGATGGCACTGACCCGGTACAGACAGGGATTGATGACAGAGCGGTTTGCGTTTGGCGGACATGGACGGGTACTGCATCAGCTGGCAGAGGAAGTGCTGGATGTACAGCGGGCAAAAACCGCTGAGCTGCGCAGCATATCCTGTGATTTATCTGCCAGGGATCCGGTTGATTACGATGCCATGCTCCGCATGATCCGTAGTTCACTGGGTTATTTTGATGGCGCCGAGCGTGTCGGAGCGCTTGATGAGAAGCGGCGGGACAGCAGGATCCGGAAATTCCTCTGGCTGCGGAAGCAGACGGAGGATCTGGAAAAAACTGCGCAGATTTACAACGACACCTGTTTCCTTGCGTTTGAACTGGAACAGGCGGCCGTTGATTATCTGAAGAAAGCCTGTGCGGAAGAAGATGCGGAACGGTCCGGCGCGGCGGAGATTCTACTGGAACAGCATGAAGCGAATATCCAGTCACTCTGGGGCCGTATGATGTACGGACAGAGTGTTCTGCCGGCTTCCTACGCCGGCGATGATCCGGCGGCAGCCGAAGAATGGGACCGGGAGCAGGCCATACAGGTGGAAAAGCTGCGGGCGGAAACCCTGGACCGCTTCCGGAAAACAAGACATTATGCGGATGAAGTGAACGCCAATCTCATGAGCCTGGAACTCGATCTGATCCGACGTTTGCAAATAAGCGGCAGGATCACGGAAGGGGCAGGCAAAGAGCTTCGGGAACAGATTTATCTGATGCAGACCATGTATCTGGAATAGACTCTTCACAGGCAGGTGAATCCTTTGAAATCCAGCGCATTATCAAAAAAAATCAGGCGGAGGCTTCTTCCATTCGTGATGGTAATGGTTTTGCTGCCGCTGCAGGGATATTACCATGCTCCTGCGGCCGGTGCGGCAGAGTCTGCCATCGTATCCGATGCCGATTATATCGTCTGCTACCGTGAAGATAGTGTGCATGACCGGAATGCAGAACGGACAGAGGACAGTTCGGTACCTTTTGATGTGGTGGACGGCAGGGAACTGCGGCATCTTCTGCAGGAGGACAGTCTGGAATGGTTTGAAGAAGACGGAGAAGCCGTCCTTCTTGAAGACAGTGATGATCCGCCGGCAGAGGACATCTCCTGGAATCTGGCCATGATCTGTGCGGATGATGCATCTCTCGGATCTTACCGCGGGCAGGGCGTGCGTGTGGGCGTCATAGATTCCGGCGTCCGTTCACATCCCGACCTGGCCGCCAATCTGCTGCCGGGCTGTAACTATATAACCGGTACCGGGGATCCGGAGAATACGACCGATAATTACGGGCACGGAACAAAAGTGGCCGGCCTGCTGGCGGCGTCCGGCGGGGACAGCCGGATTGGTGCGGCACCGGAGGCTTCTATCGTGCCGCTGAAATGCACGGATGGAAAGTCGGTGAAAATCAGTACGATCTGCCGGGCGATTTACGGAGGCATTGATGATTTCGGCTGTGAAGTCCTCAATCTCAGCCTCGGCGTGAAAACGGATTATCAGTCCCTGAGGGAGGCCATCGCCTACGCGGCGGAGAAAGATGTCGTCGTAGTGTCTGCCGTCGGAAACGGAGGCACCCGCACGGAGTATTATCCGGCAGCCTACAAAACGGTGATCGGCGTCGGATCCGTGGACCGCACGGAAAGCTGGTATGACCGCTCGAATTATAATAACAGTGTGTTTGTCATGGCACCGGGAGTAGATGTCCTGAGCACCAGCCGTTTTGGCGGATATGAAGAAGGCACCGGCTGTTCCTTTGCCGTTCCGCAGGTTTCGGCAGCAGCAGCGGTGATGCGCAGCATAGATCCTTCCCTTTCCGTGGAGAAGGTGATGCAGATCCTGTCGGAAACGGCACGGGATAAGGGATCGGCAGGATACGATCAGTACTACGGGTACGGGATTTTGAATATCGGTGCCTGTGTAGAGGCTCTGGCCGGCGGCGGGGATGACCCGCCGGACCCTCCTGTTCCGCCGGATCTTCCGGTTCCGTGCGACGGCGGACCGGACTGTCCGCTCCGCACGTTTGCGGATCTGGACAGCGGTGCCTGGTATCACGACAGCCTTCATTTCGTGCTTGAGAACAACATTATGAACGGCTATGGCAATGGCCTGTTCGGGCCGCAGGATCACCTGAACCGGGCCATGATGGTGGTCATGCTGTGGAGAATGGACGGCATGCCGGAGGCGGAGTATGCGATTCCGTTTACCGATACAGATCCGGATTCCTGGTACACGGAAGCGCTGCGGTGGGCGGCTGCGGAGAAGCTGGTCACCGGATACCGTGATACGCAGTTCGGCCCGTCTGATGCAATCACCCGGGAACAGCTGGCAGCCATGCTCTATCGATATGCAATATATCAGGAAAAGGAAGCTTCGATATCAGAATTATTAACACCGGCTCCGTGGGATTCCTTCATCGAGGTGCAGGATGTTTCCGGCTGGGCACAGGATGCGGTTCGCTGGTGTGTGCAGGAAGAAGTGCTTTGCGGAGATGATATGCAGATGCTCCGCCCGGCGGCACCTGTCACCCGGACAGAGGCGGCGGCCATGCTGAGCCGGTATGAATAGGCGGACCGGCGTGCACCACGTATTCGGGCAGCATTGACATAAATTTTGCTGCATGATATTATTTGCACAACAAGCATAATAATCCGCGGGGGCAGTATGATTTGCCTGACAGGAGGATAAGATCATGAAAAAACGAATCGCTTTAGTACTGGCCATGCTGATGACACTGGTCATGTTTACCGGCTGTGCGGGTTCCAGTAAGCCGACTGCAGAGGATGCGACTTCCTATGTACAGGCGGTACTGGATCTGATGTGCACCGGCGATTATGACCATTCCGTGGAGCTGTCGGATGTGGAAGTCGGCAAGGAAGGGGAAGTCCGTGAGGAAATCGTCCAGGAAATCATGTCCGCGCTGGAGGGCGAGGCAGGATTTACCGAGGAGAACAAGCAGCGCTATTCTGATGTGATGATGAAGGCGCTTGAAAAATCCAATTATACCGTCGGCGATGCGGTGGAAACGGAAGACGGCGGATTTGATGTCAAGGTCAGCATCATGCCACTGGACATTTTCAACGGCGCGGATGAGAAGCTGAACATGCAGATCGATGAGCGTTATGACGAGCTGTCCGCCATGTCCGAAGAAGAACTGCAGACGGAAGTCATGAATATGATGATCTCCATTCTGGAGAAAAATGTAGAGTCGCCGGTGTACGGGGCTGCGCAGGAAGTCACCGTTCATTACGGACTTCTGGAGGAAACCGATGAAGAAGAAATGTACGGTATTTCTGAGGAAGACGGCGAGAAGCTCGGCGAACTGCTGTTTTACATGCCGGATGACGGAACCGAAGCCGCAGACGAAACGGCAGAATCCTGATTCGCAGGATGATACGGAGCGGATCCGTATTTCTCATCCGGTAAGTATCTGATTTGAAAAGAAGACGGCGCAGGCCTCCTGTGATTTTGTTCATGGGAGGCTTTTCCATATTATTTCGCCAAATGTCAAAATGTTATTCCGCAAAGTTGATATTATTCCGTTGATATGGTGTAATGAAAGTCAGATGGTAATAATATGTGCAAAGATGGATTTCCATTTTCACATGAGAATATAGTGAAAGAAGACAATGCATAAAGTATTTGAAAAGTATTCGATCGGTGATATGACATTGGAAAACCGCATAGTTCGTTCCGCGACCATGTGGCGCATGGGGCATCCGGACGGCTCGGTGTCTGATCTGCAGGTGGAATGGGCCAGGCAGCTGGCGGAAAATCATATCGGACTGATTATAAAAGGTATGGCGACGATTTCGAGGGACGGCAGAGTATCTGCCCGGCAGAACCGCCTGGATGACGACCGCTATATTGAGGGACATAAAAAAATTACGGAAGCAGTTCACGAAACCGGCGGCCGGATTGTCTGCCAGATTAATCACTGCGGTGCTGCCAGCGATCATGAGATCCGTCTCAGTCCTTCCGGTATTCCGTATCCGTTTACGAAGGATAAGCCGGCGGTTCCGATGACCGTCGATGACATTAAACGTATTACAAAGGAATTTGCGGATACAGCTCTCCGTGTGAAAAAGGCGGGGTATGACGGTGTACAGATTCACTGTGCGCATGGATATCTGCTGTCCCAGTTTATCAGTCCGGTGTTTAATAAAAGGACGGATGCGTACGGCGGCGACGGTGTCCGGCGGTTCCGTTTTGCCGGAGAGGTGCTGGATGCAGTGAAAGAAGCCGTGGGCGAATCGTTTCAGGTTTCCGTGAAAATCAATTCGAATATTGAGGAACAGGACGAATCCTACCTGCCGGATCTGCTGATGATGTGCCGGGAAATGAAGAAAAAGGGCATTGCCTTCATCGAGCTTTCCGGCTGTGATTTTACACCGCGCGGCAGAGCGGGCGAGCATCATTATTATCTGGAACGGGCAGCGCTTGTCCGAAAAGAAGTGGATATACCGGTCATGCTTGTCGGCGGTATTCGTTCCGTTGCCGATATGGAGAAAGTCATTGACAGCGGTATTGACATGGTTTCCATCAGCCGGCCGTTTCTGTGTGAACCGGATCTGATTACAAAGTTTCTGAACGGGCAGAAAGAGTCAAAATGCGTCAGCTGTTCCCGGTGCTTCCTTTTACTTTATCAGGAAATACCGGACGGCCCGAAATGCGTGCAGCATGTCCGGCCGGAGTGAACGGTGACCCGGGGGGAAAACGGGAATTATGCAGACAGGTGTTTGTTGTGAACGTGAGGAGAAAGGGTTATGCAGCATGAAACTGTTAATAATGTAAAGCGCGCCGGAAAACAGGTGCTGGCATTTGTCCTGACGCTGCTCCTGTTATGGGTACTGGCGCCCGGTGGCGGGCGGTCCTTCGCGGACGGAAACCGGATGAGCGGAGCCTGCGGTGAACATGTGACATGGACGCTGGCGGAAAACGGCACGGACAGCCTGGGGGAGACGACCTACCGGCTGACTGTTTCCGGTACCGGCGCCATGTATGATTATGAGTACTATTCTCAGGCGGGATATTATTGGGCGAACAGCCAGATTGTTTCGGCGGAAATCGAAAACGGTGTCACCGGAATCGGGGCCAATGCGTTTTCCTACTGCGATAATCTGAAGACGGTTACGATCCCGGACAGTGTGACGGACATCGGTAAAGAGGCGTTCTATCAATGCAGCCGGCTGGCAGAGATATCGATTCCGAACAATGTGGCGCATATCGGAAGCAGTGCCTTTGACAGCTGCAGCCGCCTGACGGAACTGCGCCTCCCGAACCGTCTGACGAGCGTGGAGGACCACTCATTTTCCTTCTGCAGCCGCCTGACGGAAATTGTGATTCCGGACAGTGTGACGGGAATCGGTGCTTCGGCATTCGCCGGATGCAGCAGCCTGGAGTCGGTTGCGATTCCGGACAGCGTGCAGCAGATTGGGGAATCTGCCTTTTCGGGATGTAGCAGCCTGGCGGAAGTCGTGATTCCGGACAAAGTGAAGAGTATAGAGTACTATACTTTTGACGGCTGTATTGCTCTGACTGAAGTGAGCATTCCGTTCGGTGTGACGGAGATCGGGGAATCTGCCTTCGGCTTCTGCGACAGCCTTGCGGATGTCCATTATGCAGGAACGGAAGAACAGTGGCAGAAGATCCGGATTGATAACCGGAACTACAGAAATGATCCGCTGCTGCAGGCGCATTTCCATTACGGCGATGATGCGGGCGGTCCGGACAAACCGGATGATCCGGTGCCGGACGGGAATCCGTTCACGGATGTGCTGGAAAGCGATTACTTTCTGAAGCCGGTACTCTGGGCAGTTGGCAGGGGCATTACCAAAGGCACTTCGCCGACAACGTTCAGTCCGTCCGGTTCCTGTACCAGAGCGCAGGCTGTGACATTCCTGTGGAGAGCCGCCGGCAGTGAGAAAGCGGAAAATGCCGGGAATCCGTTCACGGATGTGCATGAGTCGGATTATTATTATGATGCGGTGCTGTGGGCCATTGAAAATGATGTGACCAGGGGGATGACGGCAGACACCTTCGGCCCCGCCCTGGAATGTACCCGCGGACAGATTGTGACTTTTCTTTACCGGTCGGAAGCGGAATTGCAGGCGGACAATCTGATGGAATTTGAGGATGTTCCGGAAAATGCGTATTATTCCGATGCGGTTAAATGGGCTGTTGGGCGGAATGTGACAAAGGGCACATCGGATACCGCGTTCAGCCCGGATGATTTCTGTACCAGAGGCCAGATCGTGACGTTTTTATACCGGGCGCTGGCGGAGTAAAGATAAATTAGATATATAAGAAAGGATCAGAGAATGAATAAAAAGAGACTGGCAATCATAATCATTATTGCAGCGGTTGTCCTGGCATTAATCGGATTTCTTGGATACACCGTGACCCATGACGGAAATGTTTCTCCGGATCAGGAGAACAGTGTGGAAGGACAGGTGCCGGGTTCGCCGGATGGAGCCGTTTCTCCGGATGGAACTGCTTCGCCGGACGGTGCAGTATCTTCTCCGTCCGATTCCGTGTACCAGCTGGACCCGGATGCAGGCATTGCACAGACTGATCCGGCAGCAGGCGGGACTGCAGCGGAAACGCAGAAGGCGCTGCGGGCAGACACAGTGGTTAATTATTACGGCAGCGTGCCGAATGACATTACCGGAAAAATGAGATGCTCCGGCTATTCTTCGGGCACTGCGCAGGAAGACCTGGCACTGGATTATTACAAAGCATTCTTCGGAGGCGATGATGAAATCCATGCCCTGATCAATTATGCCGCAGGCAATACGGCCCGGATCACCGTGCTGGATGATAATACACTCGATGTGACTATCATGGAGCATATCGACGGGGAAGAGCAGAACGCGGATACGCTTTGCAACGGAAGAATCCTGGCGAAGTTCTATGTGTATAAGGACAGTGGTGAGAAAACAGAGGTTCATCCGGATTGATGAGGGAATGATCCGGTATTGACATCTTCATTTTAAAAAAGCCCGGGTGCAGGGAACCATGCAGTTTCTCATGCACCCGGGCAGTTTTTATGGCTTATTCAATGCCTGCAAGGACGGGAGCCGCCGGAACTGTGACGGCAGTTTGGGAGATAAAGTGTTATAATAAAAAGCAGGTAACAGAGAAAACTTCAAAAGTATAAAAATGGAATCGGGATTATAAAGATGCGAACTGTAAAAGAATATGTCTTTCCAATAGTAATGCTGCTTGTCTTTGAAACCATAGCTGTCACGTTATGGCTGACCAAAGACAATATCTTTTATCTCTTTAACTTCAGCTTCATAGGGTGCTCCATTGCACTGGGAATTTTTCTGTATATCAGGAAAAACAAGCATGCCAGAAGACTCGTTCAATTGCTGGTCGGCACCTATATGCTGGTATATCTGGGACTGATCTGCGGCGAGAATATGCAGATTGAAGGGTTCTGGTATTATCTGTTCACCGGCGTTTTTGAAGCAACAACGATTCATTATGCGGTGGCAAAGATATTCGGACCGCTTCTTTTCGGGAGAGGCTGGTGCGGATACGCCTGCTGGACGGCGATGGTGCTGGATTTTCTGCCCTATAAAGTGCCGCAGCAACCCCGGAAAAAACTTGGCTGGATCCGGTATCTGACATTTGCGGTTTCCTTAATATTTGTTGCCGCACTGTTCCTGGCACACGTTGGAAATATTGAAAAGATCATGTTCTGGGCATTTATCATCGGAAACATCGTGTATTATGCAGCCGGAATAATTCTCGCATTACTGTTTAAAGATAACCGTGCGTTCTGCAAATACATTTGTCCGGTTACCGTGTTTTTAAAGCCCATGAGCTATTATTCTCTGCTGAGGATAAAATGCGACCATGAGAAATGTGTATCCTGCGGAAAATGCAGACGAATCTGTCCTATGAATGTAGATGTCACGGATAATGCCAGAAGCAGGACAAATGGCACGGAATGCATATTAAGTATGGAATGCGTAAAGGGCTGCCCGAAGGAAGCGCTTTCATAAATTCCGGTTTCGGATAATGATATGGCTAAGAATGGCCAACCTATGGTAAAATTATTGTAGCTGCATTGGTATTAGAGATGTACTTCAAGATAATCGGGCAAATGATTATTGGCAAGAGAGAAAGGAAGAAACTCATTGGAATTACTGATTGTTACAGGATTATCCGGAGCTGGAAAAAGTAACGCGGTGAACATACTGGAAGACCTCGGGTGGTATTGTATCGATAATATGCCCCCGGCTCTTCTGCGCTCATTTATCTCTTTGGAAGACCAGAACAAAATTCATCTGGAAAAGGCGGCATTTGTTATGGACATCCGGGGCCGCGCGTTTTTCGAAGATCTGGAAAAGGAGCTTGCGGAACTGAAAGCGGAGAATAAACCTTTCCGCGTGCTGTTCCTGGAGGCCAACAACGAAACACTGATCCGCCGGTATAAGGAAACCCGGCGGATCCATCCGCTCAGTGAGGGCAAATCCGAGGTGGAGGCGATCCGTGAGGAAAGACGGATGCTGGATAACATCCGGAAGAATGCGGATTATATCATCGATACGTCCAACATCAAGGCTTCGCAGCTGCAGACGGTCATCCAGGAAATGCTGGATCCAACCGACAAGCAGTACGGCGGATTCCGGATCACGGTCATGTCGTTCGGGTACAAGCACGGCATGCCGCTGGACGGGGAAATGGTCTACGATGTGCGGTTCATTCCGAATCCGTTTTACAACAAAAGCATGAAGCACCTTACGGGCAACAACCGCAAGGTGAGGGATTACTGCATGCGTTTTGAGGAAACACAGCGGTTCATCCATGATGTCAGCGAACTGGTGAAATACCTGATTCCGTTTTACATCAAACAGGGGAAGCGCAACCTGGTGCTTGCCTTCGGCTGCACCGGCGGGCAGCACCGGTCGGTATCCATGGCCAATGAAATTTATGATATTCTGACGGCGGACGGCTGGAATACGAACCTGATTCACCGGGATATCAATAAAAGATGAATCGGGCATAATCCAATGAATACAGAAGGTTATTGTTTATGGCTAATAATATCAGAAGGGCGGAGAGCATTGTGCGGGGCGGTCCCCGCATCGTGGTGATCGGCGGGGGGACCGGCATCTCAGTGATTCTCCGGGGATTAAAAAAAATATCATCCAATATTTCCGCGGTGGTGACGATGACCGATGACGGCGGGGCATCCGGCGTCATTCGCGATGAGCTGGGCATCCTGCCGCCGGGGGATGTGCGCAACTGTATCATGGCGCTGGCCGACAACGAAGCGATCATGGAAAGTCTGTTCCAGTACCGCTTTCAGGAAGGCCGGCTGGAAGGGCAGAATGTCGGCAATCTGGTCATTGCCGCCCTGGCGGATTTATACGGCGATTTTGAAATGGCCGTCAATAAGCTGCAGGAAGTTCTGCGAATTAAGGGCCGGGTGATTCCGGTGACCTCCGACAACGCAGTACTTTGTGCCAGACTGGAAGACGGAACCGTGGTCAAAGGGGAATCGCTCATTCCGGAAATGGTGCAAAAGACCGGCAGCCCGATAGAAAAAGTGTTTCTGGAACCGGAAAACACCGATGCGCTTCCGGCAGCCCGGCGGGCGATCCGGGACGCGGATCTGATCATCCTGGGACCGGGCAGTCTGTTCAGCAGCATTATTCCGAATCTGTTGGTCAGAGGCATCCGGGAGGCGATCCGGGATGCCAGCGGCATGAAGCTGCTGATCTGCAATGTGATGACGCAGAGCGGAGAAACAGATAATTATTCGGTGTCGGACTTTGCCGATGCGGTGGAGCAGTATCTCGGCGAGGGTGTGCTGGAATACATGCTGATCAAT
>JAFWDF010000126.1 GCA_017534025.1 Bacillota bacterium | reverse complement strand
GTGCAGACCGGGAAGACGTATGAGATTCCGGGTCTGCCGTATAACTGGATGAGCAATCCGCCGTCGCTGAATATGCTGCTGGGCATACGGTGGCTCGGCAATCTGCTGTATCCTCAGTATTATGACTATGATATGGCAGCGGAAGCGCAGAGAGCGTACAAACTTCTGTGGGATTACGATCTGACAGAGGAGGAAGCGCAGGAAATGCTTTCCGGGTCCACATTAAAAAGTTAGGAGTCTGTCATGAAACGAAAACGATGGCGTCCTGCCGCGCTGCTGTTCTGCCTGTTATTGTTCTTCGGCACTTTGCCTGCGGTGCCTTCCTTCGGGGACGCAGTAACGGACACGATTACCATAAGCGTCGGCTATTTCGGCTGGACGGAAGACCAGTATGTGGAGAAGGTGACGTATCACTGGACGGAACTGGATGATCTGTACGGCGGCGTGCTGCCGACCCATGAGGAAATATACAGTTATTACAGTGGAAACAGAGGAACCCAGGGCGGAAGGACTTATCTGGTGGCGGCCCGCGGTTTCTATATCCGGGATCTGCTGGAATATGCCGGTATAGATTTTAACAGCATCGCATCGATTGATTTTTTTACACAGGATCAGAAATACGGTGCTTACCGTAGTTTTACTAAACAGGCACTTCTGGACCAGCCGCGGTATTATTTCCCGAATCTGGCAGCCAATGAAGAAACCGGAGAGCAGTATCCGTATGATGGAGACAACATATGGAACGGCGCGACAACGGTGGAAGCCATGCTGGCGCTGGAGGATTATACGGAATGGGATGTGTCCGGAACGGAGTTTGAGGAACTGTATAATCCGGACATGCTGAGTCCGAACTGCCGGTTCCACCTGTTTTTCGGGCAGACGGATCCGACAGAGGCGAGTACGTCTTCGGCGGCGAAATACTGTTATAAACTCCATATCACATTTTCCGGGAAGCCGGTGCTGACAACCGCGGAAAGCAATCTGGAAATGAAGGTCGGCAGCGCCCATAAGATAGAGATCGGGGTGGATGCGGAGGATGGCCTGCTGAATGATTATGTGCGCAATAATATTCAATGGTCATCCAGTGATGACAGTATTGTATCCGTTGCAGAAGACGGTACGCTGACCGTAAACGGTACCGGGGATGCGCAGATCACGGCGTCTTTCGGAGATTCTTCGGTCAGTGTGAATGTGCATGTAGCGGATGATGAAACACCGCCGGAAGAGCAGGCGGCACCAGTGGTGAATCCGGACGATGGATCCGGAGACGGATCGGGAACCGGAGGAAATGGCTCCGGAAGTGGTTCCGGAGGTGCGAACGGGTCATCCGGCAGAGCTTCCGCAGGAAACGCTTCTAATGGAAACAGTTCCCTGTCCGCACTGAACCGTCCGAACCAGACACAGTCCAATACAGCGCTGAACAATACGGCTGCACTGGATAAAGACGCCCAGGTTGTACAGGTTCCGAAAAAAGCCATGTACCGTTTATCGCCGGAACTGCTTGCCGGGCAGAAACCGGGTGATCCGGATGTGGAAGAAGCCAGCGGAGGAGAGATGGAGGACGACAGCGAACAGCTGGTTCTGAATCCGGAGGAAAAACCGGACAGAGCGCCGCTGGTGGGCGGCGGATTCTGCGGCGCCTTCCTCGGCGGGTTTATGTATGAACGGTTTCGCTTCAGGAGATTATTACAGGAGAAGAAAGTATGAGTGACACAAATTCCCTTGGTATAGGATATGTTCTGCGGCTGGTAGCCTCAGGAATGTATTATCCGGTTATTATAATTCTCATTATATTTCTGTTGCTGGCTCTGGTCATGCTGGGCTGGATTATTTCGGAGTACTTTTCTGAAAGAAAGCATATGAAGGTACAGCTGCCGGCTCTGCTGGATGAACTGCGGAGTACGGAGGATACCAAACAGTGCATCCGGGAAAGCGGCCTGCTGGCGAGGCAAAAAGAGGCTCTGATCGAACTGGATTCCCACCCTTCCTTTACACCGGAGCTGCTGGAGGCGCTGGCCATAAGGATGATTGACCAGGAGCAGGAACGGTACGACCGGATCGTACGCTGGACGGAACTGCTGGCCAGACTGGCACCGATGTTCGGTCTTCTGGGTACACTGATTCCACTGGGGCCAGGTATCATTGCGCTGGGACAGGGGGATACCTATACGCTGTCGGAAAGCCTGCTGACGGCTTTTGATACCACTGTGGCGGGGCTGCTGGTGGCTGCCGTGGCAACCGTTATTTCCATGACACGGAAAGCCTGGTACCGGGAATACATGTCCATTTTCGAAGTGCTTTGCCAGTGCATTCTGGATAAACATAAGGAGGCGGTATCATGAGGCGGCTATCCGCAAGAAGAATTACCGGCGACGCGGACAATACCGTCAATCCTATGGACGGCCTGGGCAATCTGGCGGATGCCATGCTGGTGCTGGCGGTAGGCATAATGCTGGCGCTGATCATTCACTGGAATGTCGATATCACGATTCCGGAAACGGACACGCAGGAGCAGACGGAACAGCAGATTCCGCTGGATCCGAATGATCTGCAGGAACAGACGGAGACGGCGTCCAGTGATGATATGAGCCATATCGGTGAAATTTATTATGATGAAGCAACCGGCACCTATTATGCGGTAATGGAGGAGTAGAGATGAGACGCAGAAGATGGTTTTCGGTGATTCTGGCACTGGCGATGCTTTTTGTACAGGCATCGCCTTCTATCTATGCGGAAGCTGCCAGTTCCACTGCATGGGACGGTTCGGTGGATGTATCCTGGTACAACCCGGATCAGTCGGAATATTACATTTCCACACCGGCTCAGCTGGCCGGTCTGGCCGCACTGGTCAACGGAAGAACCGATGCAGCCTGTCCGTCGGTAAAAGGCGATAAGGATCTTATTCAATACACGAAATACGACGACGTTTTGCTGGTGGGAGCCGGCGGCGGTAATGTCTATGATACCGTGTATGTCGGAAAAATCGACTTCTCTTATAAAACGGTCTACCTTACGGAAGATCTCGACATGGGCGGCGTATACGATGCCTCTTCCGGTACCTGGTCCGGTCCGAACTGGACACCGATCGGAGGCAGGTTCCCCATGCTTGTCAAAGAAGTCAAAGGCGACAATCTGACGGTGGAGAATTATTTTAATGGCGTGATCGACGGCCAGGGGCATAAGATTACCAATCTGTACTGTGACCGGTATGCGGAAAAAGGATTTCCGTACAGCCAGGGAATCGGGCTGATCGGCTATCTGGGCGGTGAATTCAAGAAAGATGCCGGCGATACCGTGACGAAACGGTTTGAAAACGGCTGGCAGCCGACGGTACGGAATCTGGTGGTTGACAGCGGGTCTGTCCTGGGGCGGCGTATGGTCGCCGGCGTGATCGGCTGTACCGGGATGACGAATAACGGTACCCTGGTGGAAGGCTGTGCAAACCGTGCATCCATTCACAGTACTGATGCCAAAGGGGTCGCTGGCATTGTCGGCAACGCAGGAAAAGGGGAGATCCGCACCTGCTACAATACCGGTTCCATTTCGACGACCTATGCGGATCCGGCAGGCGGCATCGTGGGCAGCAATTTCGGTTCCAATATCTATAACTGCTATAACACCGGGACCATCTATACAAACGGCAATAAACGGGGCCGGGGGATCGGCAATCATGATTCCGGCGCCTATACAGTGGGCAATTGTTATTTTCTGGCCGGATGCGGAGACGACCCGGACAATCCGGGATACTATTCCGGGATCAGCAAAAAGATCACGGTTTCGGTTACCGAATGTACGGAAGCGCAGCTGAAAAGCCGGGAAATACTCGATAAACTGAATGCCAACGGGTTGGTGTTCGCGCCGGATGCGGCAGGAATCAACGGCGGATATCCGGTGCTCTGGCATGAGAACGGTATGGCAGGCGGTGACTGCCATCTGACACTGACTCAATCGGCAGGCGGCACAATCAGCGTGTCTGCCGGTGATACCGTGCAGGCGGGAACAGCCGTCACTCTGTCCAATACACCGGACAGCGGTTACATTCTGGATCATTATATTGTGAACGGTACTCCGATCGAGGCAGATTTCTTTATCGTTACCGGCGATACGGAAATCAGCGCGCAGTTTATCAAGCTGCAGGTTGTTACTCTGACTATTCCGGAGAATCCGGACTGTTATGTGGCCGTGGCAAGACAGGGCTGGAAGCTGACGGATGGAAGCATGGAATGGGTGGATTCCGAGCTGCTGCGCAGCGGCGACAAACTGGTACAGACCAATGTGCTGACTGTGATGACCTATGGGTATGAAGACGCAGCACCGGAGGACCTGGACCTGGAATATATTGACGCTTACAGCGTGACACTGCCGGGCACATCGAAGAATGCCAACGGGACATATAATGTGAACGGCCGGGAGGATGTGAATGTTTCCATTACTCGAAGCAGCAGAAAGAAAACCTGGATCAGCACGGTGGATACGGACTGGTATTATTCCGCCGGCAGGACGGACGAGTTTGTCATTTCCACGCCGGAGCAGCTGGCAGGACTTGCTTATCTGGTAAATAAAGAGAGTATCAGCTTCGAGGGCCGGACGATCCGGCTCGCTGCGGACATTTCCCTTGCCAATACAGACGGCACAGCAGGAACCCGTGTATGGACCCCGATCGGCTCCAACCTGATGAATGCCTTTAAGGGGACGTTCGACGGAAGAGGTCACGCGATTTATGATCTGACGGCGTATTCCGACAGCAGTTATGCCGGTTTGTTTGGCGTATGCGCAGGAGCGGAGATCCGGGATCTGGCAGTATACGGATCGGTGAACGGCAATGCGCGTTCATCCTACGCGGCCGGCATTGCAGCTTACATGAGCGGGGGTTCTATAATGAATTGTGAAAACCGGGCTGTGATAAATGCGGCCGGTACCTATGCAGGCGGGATTGCCGCCATGATCCGGGACGGCGTGAAGGTGGAAAACTGTGCGAATTACGGAGCGGTTTCCGGCCAGTCCGGCCTGGCCGGGATCACCGGGATTTCCGACGGGGACGCAGATTGTATCAGCGGCTGCGTCAATTTCGGGGATATTCTTTCGACCGGCAGCAGTACCTATGGTGTGGGCGGCATCGCCGGCAGGCTGGCCGGTACGGCAGAACGCTGTGCCAATTATGGCAAAGTGGGCGGAAGTGACCGCTATATCGGCGGGATCGCCGGGTATACGGCAACAAAGAACGCATCGGCCATCACACAGTCGGTGAATCAGGGAGATATTTCCTGCGACTGCAGTGTTAAAACCGCGGCACTTGGCGGCGCAGTCGGATACGCGCAGTACCTGATCTGCTCCGATATAGCCAATCGCGGAACGGTGACAGCCGGTTACGGTTTCGCCAGTGAATATAAGGGAGATCTGTTCGGAAGAGAAGGCACCGTAAAAAGAAATGCCGATACCGGTGCCGCGGCGCCGTCCTTTGCGCCGCAGCCGGAAAAGACTTTTCCGGATAAAATAAAAGACAAATATACAGCTGTGTACATGGCGGACGGTCAGACTGTGGGAACGGCAGAATACCGTCCGGGGGATACTTCCATTCCGGAACCGGCTGTGCCGGAGAAAGAAGGCTGCACCGGCAGCTGGGCACATTATGAACTCGGCACACAGGACCTTATTATCAGGGCCATCTACCGGCAGCAGCTGACCCGGGACGGCGATACGATCAGTGAAGACGGAACCTATGCAATATCGTGGTTTTCCTCCGGCGATCTCACGATCGGCAAAGGCGCGAAGGTCGTGCTGGACGGCGTGAACGGCGGCAGTAAAGGCTTTGAAGGCCTGCGCATCCATGTGGAAGAAGGCGCCTCTCTGACACTTCGCAATGTAGTGCTGAACGGCGACACAACGCTACTGAATTTTGAAGGTAATAATCAACTGAATCTGGAAGGAAGCTCAAAGATTGTGAGCCGTGCGGAAGGCAAGGGCAATGAATATCCTGCAGTGCGGGCAGACGGAAATCTGACCGTTGGCGGAGAAGGCAGCCTTCTGATCAACTCGATGGAAAAGAACGCGGCATTCGCCATGGTGAAGGAGAATAGTGTGCTGACGCTGAACAGCGGTTCTCTGTCCATTGAAAAAGAGGAGCTTCTGGGCGTGGATGGCGGTGCTTTGTTCGCCAATACGGCGCACGTAGTTATGAACGGCGGTTCATTAAAAATTCATACAAAGTCGGATAATGTATCCGGCATCAGTGCGAAGACGATGACCGTCAACGGCGGAACGGTCATTGTGCAGGCAGAGCAGTCTCCGGCAGCCATTGATGCGCAGGTGACCGGAAACGGCGGCTCAATGAATCTTTACGGCCATACGGGAAACAGCCATGACTATGTGCAGGCATACTACGGCAGGGACGCAATCCGGTCATTTACCGGAAATACAAGTTTCACCGGATCCCTTCCGTTTGAGGACGTATCCATTACGGATGCCTGGTATGATGCCGTGGAGTATTGTTATAATAATCATTATTTCAACGGGACCAGTGAAACGACATTCTCACCGGGCAATTCCATGACCAGGGGAATGTTTGTCACGGTGCTGTACCGGCTTGCCGGAGAACCAGCAGTAAGCGGAGGTAATCCATTCACGGATGTGCCGGCGAATGTGTATTATAATGCGCCGGTCCGCTGGGCAGTGCAGAGCGGAATAACCAGTGGAACTTCCGCATCCACATTCTCGCCGGACAGCCCGGTGACCAGAGAACAGACGGCCGTGTTCCTGTACCGGTATGCGGTGCTGATGGGGGATACCCTGCCGAGAATGGCAGGTGCGGATACCAGTCATGGAAAGATTTCCGCCTGGGCAGAGGGCGAAGCTCTGTGGGCTCTGACCGGCGGCATGTTTGAGGGAGCTTCCGGCGCCCTGGCTGATCCTTCGGATTTTGCGCCGCGCAGTCTGCTGGCCATGGCAGTGAAAAATTATGATACGCATATTGTCAAAGGCGGCGCAGGATTTACGGGACCGCTGCCGTTCACCGACGTCAGTGCGGCAGACCGGTATTACACAGCTGTTGGTTATTGTTATAAGAACAGCCTCTTTAACGGAACATCTGCCACGACATTCTCTCCGGGCAGTTCCATGACCAGAGGCATGTTTGTCACGGTTCTGTACCGGCTGGCTGGCGAACCGGCAGTCAGCGGCGGCAATCCGTTCAAGGATGTGCCGGCAAATATGTACTATACAAAACCGGTGCTCTGGGCTGTGAAGAACCATATTACAGATGGCACGTCTCCAAACTTGTTTTCACCGGACAGCCCTGTGACAAAAGAGCAGGCGGCGGTCTTCCTGAAGCGGTACGCGGACGTCGCCGGCGACCGCTTCCCGCCGAATACCGGGGCGGCACTGCCGCATGGGGCGCTTTCCCCGTGGGCGGAGGAAGCGGTTGTCTGGGCGCTGGACAGCGGCCTGCTGAACGGCGATGAAAATGCAATGATGACAGCCGGAGATTACGCGCCGCGCAGTCTGCTGGCGGTTATTCTGACAAATTATTGCGGTCGGAGGCTGTAATTGCCTCCTGCGGAAAGGCTTGGCCAATGCATATTTTTTTAACGGGAGACATTCAGGTTGGAAAATCTACACTGATCAGAAAAGCGCTTCATGAAGTGCCGGGCATCCGGCTCGGAGGATTCCGTACGGTAACGATCGCGGATGTTCCCGGCGCCATCGGCGCAGTATATATTCTTTCCGCCGCCGCAGCAGAAAACGAATCACCCGGATCGGATCAGAGAGTCGGCATTCGATACGGTCCGGGCAGAGGCCCGGAATGCTTTCCGCAGGTTTTTGATACCAGGGGAGTGCAGCTGCTTCGTGATGCAGAGCAGGCGGATCTGATCCTGATGGATGAAATCGGCTGGATGGAAAGCAATGCAGCCGCATTCCGGAGCCGTGTCAGTGAATTACTAGATGGCACGGTTCCCATCTTAGGTGTGGTGCGGAAAATGGGAAATGCTCCTCTGCAGGAGACCATTCGAAATCACCCGGCCGTCCGGATTGTCACGGTGGATGTTGAAAACCGTAACAGCCTGGCCGGCCCTCTTGCAGAATGGATTCGGAATTCTTTATAAGGATGTTTGAGGGCATGAGCCGGGAGACGGTTCCTCCATCAGGGGGCCGATTCTCCCGGCTCGTTCTGTATCCGCTGTTTATTAAAAAGATTTAAGATCTTACATTATTCGATAATTAGATTATGTCAACCATTATTCGGGTATACTATCTCATATGCTATTATTATCATTAAAATTATCATCACATCAATTTTCAATGATAATCTTAATGAATATGCTCTGAACGCAGGGCATTGGCACCCGTTTATTCAGAAATACAATTGCAAAAGGGGTTGGGCATATGAGTATTCTGAACAGACTTCTGGATGAGTGCATACGCCATCCGAAAGAACTGCCGGACAGTTTATTTCTTACTGATGATGAAAAAGCCCGCATTCAAAGTGTTGCGGAGCAATATCCGATCTGTATTCCGCCGTATTATCTGAATCTTGTAGACGGGAAAAGGCAGGACGATCCGATACGGAAACTCTGTATACCGTCCGGTATGGAAGAATCCTTTGAAGGACTGGCGGATACCAGCGGAGAGAATATGAACACGGTAGTAACCGGCATGCAGCATAAATATGCTAATACGGCACTGATTCTCACCACAAATCAATGTTCCATGTATTGCAGACATTGCTTCAGAAAAAGGATGGTGGGAAGCAGCGCGGAAGAAGTGGCAGGGAATATAGATCTGATGACAGACTATATTCGCCGGCATCCGGAGATTGACAACGTGATTCTTTCAGGCGGAGACGCATTGATTAATGATAATGCCCGGATCCGGATGTACCTGGAATCCTTTTCTTCCATCGATGGTATCCGGACCATCCGCATTGCAACCAGAGTGCCTGTAGTTCTTCCTGCCCGTATATATGAAGACGTGGAACTGCAGGAACTGCTGGGTGAGTACGGGAAAAAGAAACAGCTGGTTGTGGTGACACATTTCAACCATCCGCGGGAGTTGACGGATGCGGCAAAGCAGGCCGTACAGGTGCTGATGGAAGCAGGCTGTCCGGTGAGAAATCAAACGGTTTTGCTGAAAGGCGTTAATGACAGCAGTGCCGTATTGTCCGAACTGATGAGCCGTCTGGTGTCAGTCGGGGTAATGCCTTATTATGTATTTCAGTGCAGGCCGGCTATGGGTGTAATGAATCAGTTTCAGGTGCCGCTGATGACTGGCCGGAAAATTGTCGAAGAGGCAAAGGCTTCCATGAATGGCCTGGCCAAAGGGTTCCGGTATGTCATGTCTCACGTGAGCGGCAAAATCGAGATACTGGGCAGTGCCTGCAGGGAAGGTGAAATGTTGTTCCAGTATCATCAGGCAAAAGACCAGAGCGATCATGCCAGAATGTTTACGCACCGGATCGAAGAAAAACAGTGCTGGCTGCCGGATGCAATTGGATAAATAGTATTATTTATTGAAAATAAGGCGGCAGGGACATTAAATAAATTGACGGATTTCATTACAGCGTGATATCATAATCGAAGAATGTTTTCATCCCGGGAAATGGCCCGGAATTCAGGCGCGGAGCATTTGGCCCGGGCCTGTTCATTGTGTTATTAAGGAGTCTGAACAAAATGAGCGAGTTAAAACGCACACAGCTGTACGATATTCATGTGGCAGCCGGTGCCACCATGGTGGATTTCGGCGGCTGGGAGATGCCGATCAAGTATCCTACGGATATTATTGCAGAACATCTGTATACAAGACAGTTCTGTTCCCTGTTTGATGTATCCCACATGGGACGTCTTCTGATTGAGGGACCGGAACGGGTTGCTTTCCTGCAGCATGTGCTGAGCAGCAACGTGGCGGGTCTGGATGTGAAAAAGGCGCAGTACTGTATTATTCCTGCGGAAGACGGCAGTGCGGTTGACGATGCCTATCTGTACCGGTTTGAAGAAGACCGGCATCTGCTGGTGGTGAACGCCTCCAATACGGATAAGGTTCTTGCTCACCTGGAACCGATTGTGAAAGACTATGACTGTACCATTACCAATATTACCGGGGAGTGGGCTTCCATTGCCGTGCAGGGACCGAAGAGCAAGGAACTGTTAATGATTCTGTCCGGCGGCGAAGCCATTACCGAACCGATGAAAAACGCGCTGAATACCATTGATCTGGAAGGACATGAAGTAAAGGCGTCCAGAACCGGGTATACCGGCGAACCGCTGGGCTATGAGCTGTATGTCCGCTCCGAAGATGCTGCCTGGCTGTGGAACCGCCTGACGGAGCTCGGTGCCCGTCCGGCTGGTCTGGGTGCAAGAGATACGCTGCGTCTGGAAGCCGGCATGCCTCTGTACGGACATGAAATGGGCGTGGATGCGGATGGCGTTCCTATGCCGGTTTTCTCTGTGCCTCTGGCAAAATTTGCGGTCAGCTTTTCCGAAGGAAAGGGCGACTTTATCGGCCGTTCCGCTCTGGAAGCGCAGAAAGCGGCGTTCAACCGCATACAGAACAGAGATTTTTCGGATCTTTCCGTGCTGCCGAAGTCGGTTCGTCCGATTGCTCTCATCGATCGCGGAGTCATGCGGGCAGAGATGCCGGTTTACCGCGGCGACGAACAGATCGGCTGGGTGACCAGCGGAACCATGGTGCCGTATTATGTGACCGAAGGGGAAGGTCTGGAAACGGTATTTACGGATAAAACCGCCAAACGTGCGATCGGGCTCTGTTACATTTCCAGTGATGTGCTGGAAAATGATATCGTAGAAGTCGATGTGCGCGGACGCCGCCTGAAAGCCATGATTCCGGACTGCCACATGCGTGCCGACGCGCCGCCTTATGCGCGGGCGATCCTCTGCAATGTAAAGAAAGAAAAAGAAGCGAGTAAGGGAAGCGCAACAGAGGAATATATTGCGGATCCGCTGCCGAAGCAGGCAATTGCACTGCTGCAGTGCACGGAAAAGAACCATGAATGGAGACAGCGCCGCTGCGTCAATCTGATTCCTTCCGAAAACACGCCGAGCCGCGCCGTGCAGATTCTCTGCGCGTCGGACTCCAACGGCCGCTATGCGGAACATAAGAAGAACAAGTCGTTCTATAACAAGGATATCTTCTATTATCAGGGAACGAACTTTATCGATATCGTTGAGCAGCTGCTGATCCGTGAAATGCGGAATTACTTCGGGTGCACGGAAGTGGAAACCCGTGTGACCAGCGGCCAGATGGCCAATACCGCCGTATTCTCCTCGCTGATGGAATGGAAGAACCGCCTGGATAAGAAGAATACTCCGAAGCGGCTGGGATATGTACTGAACAATCACATTATCAAAGGCGGTCACCTTTCCGCCCAGCCGATGGGCGCGCTGCATGACTATATCGCCATTGACCCGAGAACAGAGCGCAGTGTAGTGGTCAACTTCCCGGTTGACAAAAACGATCATTACAAGATCGATGTGGAAGAAACCAAAAAGATCATCGCGGAATACCGTCCGGAGTTGATCATTTTCGGCAAGAGCATGGTGCTCCGCAGAGAGCCGGTTGCTGAAATCCGCCAGTTTGTCGACGCGGAAAAGATTCCGACCACGATCATGTATGATATGGCGCACGTACTGGGTATCATCGGAGACCATTTCCAGGATCCGTTCGCGGAGGGGGCCGACATTGTTACCGGTTCCACCCACAAAACCTTCTTTGGCCCGCAGCGCGGTGTGATTGCGGTGAATTATAAAGAAGAGGATCTCAATTACGGGCTCTGGGAGACTATTGAAAACCGTGTATTCCCGGGCAGCGTATCCAATCATCATCTGGGCACGCAGCTGGGTCTGCTGATGGCCGCCTATGAAATGAATACCTTCCGGGAGGAATATCAGAAAGCCGTCATCAACAATGCGAAGCATTTTGCAAAAGCATTGAAAGCACAGGGAC
>JAFWDF010000125.1 GCA_017534025.1 Bacillota bacterium | reverse complement strand
CACCATGCGTGTCGTAGGATTGGTTTCTTCCCCTAGAAAAGGCGGCAATTCCGAACTGGCCGTGAAGGAAATGATGAACTGCCTGCCGGCGGACTGGGAAAAGGTCATGCTCCGCCTCAACGAGCTGAATATACAGGACTGCAACGCCTGCTATAAATGCGTCCCTGCCGGGGCAAAATGCCCGATTAAAGATGATCTGGACCTGATCATCCGCAATATCAAGCACAGCGACAAGGTGATCATCGCGTTTCCGGCATACATTTTCACCGCGCCGGGACCGGTCAAGACCATTATGGACCGGCTCATTTCCATTACCAGCGATCACCGGACATTCCCGAAAAGCGACTGCGTCATGGTGCTTCCGTACGGCATGGCCGGCTGGGACGGGATGATCAAAGAGGACGCCATTGTTCTGGCCAATAAACTGCACCTTAACCTGCTGGATGCGCGGCCGATCCTGGCAACGCTGCCCGGTGATTCCGTGCAGGGAGAAAATCTGGAGATTATCAGGGGACTGGCAAAGATGCTGGAAGAAGGCCGGAACGATATCCCTGTACCGGGACCGGACGCCGCGGATTCTCCGCTCACATGTCCGCACTGTTCTTCCACTGCCATGAAGATCTATCCGGACGGACGCCTTCGCTGCAGTGTGTGCGGCGGCACCGCTTCGCTGTCCGCAGGGGACGGCGGCTTTTCGGTGAACGCGGATGCGGAGGACCATCCGGGGTATTTCACGGAGCAGAGTCTCGATGAACACATCGATTATCTGACGGAAAAGAAAAACCTGTTTATTCAGAATGTCCGCTCAATTAAAGAACTGCAGGCCGGCTACGAAGAGCCGGACCGCTGGATTCATCCGGAAAATTGAGGCAGGAAGGAGTATTATCCATATGGCAAAATATATTATCGCGCTGGACCAGGGAACCACCAGCTCCCGTGCAATTGTGTTTAATGAACAAGCGGAAATCGTGTCCATGGCACAGTTCCCGTTCGAACAGATTTATCCGCACCCGGGCTGGGTGGAACATGATCCGGAGGTCATTCTGCAAAGCCAGTGGAAGGCTCTGCGGGAAGCCTGGCAGAAAAGCGGCGCTGCCGCCGGGGACATCGCCGGGATCGGCGTCACCAACCAGCGGGAAACCACCATTGTCTGGGACCGGACTACCGGAAAGCCCGTATATAACGCGATCGTCTGGCAGTGCCGCCGGACGGCGGAATTCTGCGAAGCTTTAAAAGGCGACGAACGGGGCGAATATATCCGCCGCATCACCGGCCTGACGCCGGACGCCTACTTCTCGGGCAGCAAAATCCGCTGGATCCTGGATCACGCGGAAGGCGCAAGAGAAAAAGCGGAGCGCGGCGAGCTGCTGTTCGGCACGGTGGAAACCTGGCTGATCTGGAATCTGACCGGCGGACGTGCCCACGTCACGGATCATTCCAATGCCGCGCGGACCATGCTGTTCGATATCCGGAAACTGGCCTGGGACAGTGAAATTTGCCGCATGCTGGACATTCCGGAATCCATGCTGCCGGAGCCAATGGCCAACGCCTCCCTGTTCGGGCGGGTGGACGGCGCCGCAGCGGGCCTTCCGGAACTCGACGGCGTACCGATCTGCGGCGCCGCGGGAGACCAGCAGGCAGCACTGTTCGGACAGGCCTGCTTCGAGCTGGGAGAAGCGAAAAACACCTATGGTACCGGCTGCTTTACACTGGTCAATACCGGTTCTCCGGTAATCGACTCTTCCCACGGTCTGATTCCGACGGTTGGCTGGACCGTAAACGGTGTGACCACCTATGCTCTGGAAGGCAGTGTTTTCAACGGCGGTTCCACGATCCAGTGGATCCGGGACGAGCTGGGCATAATCCAAAGCGCCCCGGAATGCGATATCTGCGCATCAAAGGTTGAAAACAGCGGCGGCGTATACGTCGTGCCTGCCTTCACCGGACTTGGCGCGCCATACTGGGATCCGTACGCCAGAGGGCTGATCATCGGCATCACCCGCGGCACAAACCGGAATCACATCTGCCGCGCCGTTCTGGAAGGCATCGCCTTTCAGGTGCATGACCTGCTGACCGCCATGCAGGCGGATCTGGGCGCTCCGCTCCCGGCTCTGAAGGTGGACGGCGGCGCCAGTGTAAGTGTACCGATGATGCAGTTCCAGGCCGATCTGCTGGGCGCGCCGGTGGACCGACCGGTAGTTACCGAAACAACGGCCATGGGCGCCGCCTTCCTGGCGGGACTGTACGCCGGCGTATGGAAAGACTTTGAAGAAATCCGCGCCATGCGGCAGTCGGATGTCATTTATCATCCGGGCTCCGGCGCCGAAGCGGCCCGCAGTCTGGCAGAAGGCTGGAAAAAAGCAGTCAGCCGTTCATTGAAATGGGAGGAGCCATCCGTATGAAAGCATTAATCCAGCGGGTCAGCGAAGCCCGCGTAACCGTCGGCGATACAGTGGCCGGAGAAATCGGTCCCGGCTTCCTCGTGCTTCTTGGAGTCGGCCACAGCGATACGGAAGAAGCCGCGGATTATCTCGCCCGCAAGACGGCTGCCATGCGTATCTTTGAAGATGAGAACGACAAGATGAACCTGTCTCTCCGGGATATCGGCGGCAGTGTGCTTGTCGTTTCCCAGTTCACGCTGTACGCAGACTGCCGCAAAGGCAACCGCCCAAGCTTTACAGACGCCGGCGCGCCTGACCGGGCGGAACAGCTGTACGAATACTTCTGTGCTCAGCTGCGAAAGGAAGGGATCGAAAACGTCCAGCAGGGCGTCTTCGGAGCCCACATGCAGATTCACCTGATCAACGACGGTCCGGTGACCATTATGCTCGAGAAATAGTGTGCTGATCGCCGTCGTTCTTTCCGCCGTCGTTCTTTTTCTTTACGAAATAGTAAACCGGCAGACCAACCACAGTAATCGCAATACTGCACAGCGACATAAGGGTAGCCCGGGATCCGGACAGGAACAGCTGACTTACGATAACGTACAGCCCGCTGAGGATGGCAAGAGCCGGAATCACCGGGTACCCCGGTACCCTGTATTTCCGCTCCCATTCCGGATGCACCTTTCTCAGGCGAATGACACAGGTAAAGGTCAGCGTATAAAATACCCAGCAGGAAAAAACACCGAGATCTGTCAGCAGATCAAATTCCCCGCTGAGGGAATACAGGCAGGCCAGAAATGCTACCAGAAGAACGGAATTGGCAGGCACCTGATTTCCATTCAGCCGGCTCAGACGGCCGCTGGCCGGAAGCGTTTTCTGCGCTGCCAGCTGATAAGCCACCCGGGAACCGGACATTAAAAATCCGTTCCCTGCCCCGATAACGGAGATGATAATGCCGATTTTTATCAGCAGTCCGCCGGACGGTCCGAAGATCTTCTCCGCGACAGCTGCAGCCGGCGATTCCAGGTTCATGAGCTGATCCGCCGGAATGACCCACAGATAAGCAATATTAATAATCAGGTAAACAGCCATGATAATGGACACGCCCCCCACAATAGCCCGCGGCAGATCTCTGCCCGGGTTTTTCATTTCTCCTGCAATGGTGCCGACATTGGTCCAGCCTTCAAAGGCGAACAATACGGCCAGCAGAGTTGAGCCGAGAACGCCGCCCGCGTTCAGTCCGCTGCCGACCAAAGGCGTCATCACCGGATGACCGCCGCTGCCCCTGACAAAGCCGAAGATCATGATCAGTACCAGCGGAATCAGTTTGCACGCCGTGGACAACACCTGCATGCCGCCTGCGGTTTTCGAACCCATAGTATTTAGAACGGCCAGGAAAATGATCACCGCAATGCCGATCGGCAGTGCGGATCGTTCACCGAACCAGGCAGACAGCTCCGAGCCCACCTTCACGCCGTATCCTGCCAGAAAAGACGGGTAAAAAATAACAACCTGCATCCATCCCGCAAGAAATCCCAGCTTTTCATTGTAAGTGTCCGTCAGATAGGCTGCCATTCCTCCGGTCTTCGGGATCAGTATAGCGACCTCCGCAAATGTAAGTGCCGCAAAAATGCTGACCAGCCCTCCGATGATCCACGCCAGTATGCCCATACCCGGTGCCCCTCCGGTAGCCTGATAAATCGCATACGGCTTGAAAAACACGCCGGCGCCGATCACGCAGCCGACAACCAGGGACATGGCGGTCCAGACCCCAAGATTCTTTTTCATTTCCTGTTTTTCATTCATGCTCTTCTCCAATCTGCTGCCTTCCTTTGCTGCCTTCCGCACGCAGCAATCAAACGAAAACACTGTCATAAATAAAAAAACAGAGGTCACACAGACACGCAAAAATGAATGCCTGTATAACCTCTGTCTATGAACCTGAAAGTGTTACTTCTTCGGTGACCGGGCAGCCCGGTGCTCTCCAGAGTTTCGTCCGCACAGGGTTCTATGGACCTGAAAGTTTCTCCCCTTTCCCGGCAGGAATAAGGATTGCTTCATCGGTTTTCCGAAGCGGAAATCTCCCCTGGGTTTCATCCGAATCTATTTATAATCACCTCAGAATTCTAACATAAGGATTGACTGATGTCAATCCCGGCAGCCCGTTCCGGACAAAGAAAAAAGACACCCGAAGGTGTCTTTGAAAACCGGCAATTACATATCTTCCCGGGCAGTCCCCCGCCAAGTATTGTCTGCGCAAGAGAGCTTAACTTCTGTGTTCGAGATGGGTACAGGTGGATCCTCTCCGCTATCGTCACCGGATATTGAAACCGAATCAGCAAACCGTTTCCTTCCTCCTTCGGAAACGCT
>JAFWDF010000124.1 GCA_017534025.1 Bacillota bacterium | reverse complement strand
GATTATTATATTTTTTATGGAGGTAAAGGGATGGCTTCTCTGGTGAATCAGGCGGCCCATGCCGCGGAACGAAAAGCGTTCGGCCTGTTAATCGACGGGATGCTCAGACATTTGAATAAAGCAGAAGACCGGTCCGCCGTGTTTGCAAAACTGGTGGATCAGGCAGGCAGATTCTGGGGTGATGATGCGGATCCGGAAACACTTCAGCGCGTCAGAGAAATCGTGCAGGATCCGGACAACCGGTGGATCCGTTTTATCAACCGGGTGCTGGACGAAACGGATCCGGGTTATGCGAAGAAGGTGCTTCTGAATCTCGGTTATGAAGGCTTTTTCCGCGGTACAAAGCTGATTCGCCGGAACCGGGAGCGGTATCATTGCAATATCCCGTGGCTGATTCTGTTTGATCCGACCAATGCCTGCAATATGCACTGTGAAGGCTGCTGGTCCGGTACTTACGGCGATAAGAGCAATCTTTCCTTTGCGGATATGGATAAGATCGTGACGCAGGGAAAAGAACTGGGCATCTACCTTTATATGCTGACCGGCGGAGAGCCGCTGGTGAGGAAAAAGGATATTCTGCGGCTGGCGAAGAAGCACAACGATGTCATGTTCGGCATTTATGATAATTCGACGTTAATTGATGAAGCGCTCTGTAAAGAAGTCGTGAAGCTGGGCAATATTACCTTCATGCTGTCCATCGAAGGAACTCCGGAGACCAACGATGCCCGGCGGGGAAGCGGCCATTATGAGCACGTGATGCGGGCCATGGATCTTCTGCAGAAGTACGGCATCGTGTTCGGTACCTCCATCTGCTATACCAGTCAGAATATTGAAGTCGTTTCCAGCGAAGAGTTTATCCGCTTCATCGCAGGCAAAGGCGCCCGTTTCGGTTTTTATTTCCATTATATGCCGGTGGGGAACAATGCCGTGCCTGAACTGATGCCATCGGTGGAACAGCGGAAGAAAATGATTGAGCAGATCCGGTGGATTCGTTCCGACGATTGTGATCTGGAGTTTTTCCCTATGGATTTCCAGAATGACGGTGAATTTGTAGGCGGCTGTATCGCCGGCGGGCGGAATTATTTTCATATTAATGCTTCCGGTGACGCGGAACCGTGTGTGTTCATTCATTTTTCGGATTCGAATATCCGTACCCACAGCATCCTTCAGATGCTGCAGCGGCCGCTGTTTAAAGTGTATCATGAAGGGCAGCCGGTCAACCGCAATCATCTGCAGCCGTGCCCGATGCTGGAAAACCCGCAGATCCTGCAGGAAATCGTGGAAGAGACCGGTGCTCGGCAGACCAATGAGGAAGCGCCGGAGGACGTATACCATCTCACTGGTAAATGCGTGGATTACGCGGAGGAGTGGAAGGCTATGGCGCAGGAAATATGGGCATCGCAGAAGCATAATAAACCGGCTTACGAAAACTATACTGAAGAAAAGACCTTACATCCGGAGCTGGCGGCGTTTGAACATGCGGACGGTTCCTACGGAATTCGCTGCGACTGAAAAGTATCCCGTTCCGGGCGTTGATCTTTTTTCGGCCGGACCGGCAGCACGGGCAAACAGAAGTATGGTAATGAGATAAAAAACCGGGGCTGCGGAATACAGGAATTTTCTCTGTATTCTGCAGTCCCGGTTGTCTGTTCTGCCGGAAAGGCAGCCATTGATTTCGTTTTTAATCGAAGAGGGAAGTGGAAAAATATCTTTCCGCAGTATCCGGCAGCACGGTCACGACAGTTTTTCCCGGACCGAGCTTTTTCGCCATCTGAATGGCAGCCGCGACATTAGTACCACTGGAAATGCCGCACATGATGCCTTCGAGACGGGCAAGATCCTTGGCGGTCTGAATCGCTTCCTCATCGGTGACGATGTAAATGTCTTTGTAAATCTGCTGGTTCAGGATCGGCGGAATGATGCCGTCGCCGATGCCCATCTGCAGGTGCGTACCGATATTGCCGCCGGAAAGAATGGCCGCATTTTCCGGTTCCACCGCCCAGATCAGAATATCCGGATTCTGGTTTTTCAGTGTTTCACCGATACCGGTAATCGTACCGCCTGTCCCGATGCCGGAGCAAAATCCGTGGATCGGACCGGCGACCTGTTCCATGATCTCCAGCGCCGTGTGGTTGCGGTGTGTCTGGGAGTTGTGCGGATTGGCGAACTGCTGCGGCACGAAAACGTGCGGATCGTCCTTTTCCATCTGCAGCGCCATGTCCAGGCATGTGGCGATGCACTTTCCGATATCGCCGTCATCGTGTACCAGGATCACTTCCGCCCCGTAGTGCTGCACGAGTTTACGACGTTCCTCGCTGACCGAATCCGGCATGATGATGCGGGTCTTATACCCGCGAACGGCGCCGACCAGAGCGAGGCCGATGCCCTGGTTGCCGCTGGTCGGTTCTACGATAATGGTCTCCTCATTGATCAGGCCCTGTTTTTCCGCTTCCCGGATCATATTGTACGCGGTACGGGTCTTAATGGAACCGCCGACATTGAGGCCTTCAAATTTCACCAGTACTTCGGCACTGTCCGGACCGACCATGCGGTTCAGACGGACGATCGGCGTGTGGCCGAGGGCTTCGAGAATATTGTTGTGAATCATTATCTGTTATATTCCATCCGCGATATGCTGAAAACAGTGGGTTTCTGCAGGCTGCGGATGCTTCCTTTCTCCCGCCGGAATCGACGGGTAAGTATATTGTATCTGAGTGCAGTGTGGTGAAAAATCACCGACCTCGATTGTATCATAAAATCGGTTGAATTGCCAATTATTTCCGAACGGGATATAATAAGTAAATAGTAATAAAACTGAATCTGCGCTGTATTGTTCGGAAACCGAATCTGCGCAGGATGATCATACTTTGCCGAAGGAGAATGCGGCAGGGAATTGCGGAGAACAATAATGCTGTGCCGGGAGAAAATGCGGCAGAGATGAAATGGAGCTAAAAGATGACATTGGAAGAAATCAGAGCACAGATTGATCAGATCGATCCGGAGATCCGGGAACTGATCATGAAACGGCTGGACTGCAGCCGGGAAGTGGCGCTGGCGAAACAGGCGTCCGGCGACATTACCATATATCGTGCAGACCGGGAAGAAGCGCTGCTCAGCCGGTTGGGCGAGGGGGTGCCGGAGGACCGCAAAGCTGCCTATCTGGCCGTGGTCCGCAAAATCATGGAAACCAGCCGGATGTATCAATATGGGATTCTGTTCGACCGGATGGAAGGGCTGTTCGATCCGTTGCTGGAAGGCGTGCATCTGCAGCCGGAGGGCACACATGTGAAAGTGCGGCTGTCCAGACCGGACCGGCCGGGCGCCATGTCTTCGATCTTGAGTATGATCGGCGATCACGGATTTAATATGGAAGCGATGCAGCAGATTTATTCTGCTGATGCAGACCGGCTTGATACCTCCTGTGACCGAGGAATGGTGTGCTTCGAACTGACGATTCGCGGCAACCTCGGGGACCGAAGCATGCAGAAGCTTATGTTTCAGTTGTCCATGGAGAGTGAAGGATTTCAGATTCTGGAGCAATATTGAGAGCTGTTTTATTCAGATGTTCAAGCAGCGTCGGTAAAAAACAGGCGTGCGGGAAGTAAACTACCGACGAGATCGGAAGCAAACCTTCTGCACGGCATGCACCTACCGACGCTGCTTTTTAATCGATGGTCAAAGGATGATATAGATCAACAAAATGCAATGGTTTTTTGAGGGAAAAAGAAAGGCGTCGGTAAAAAACAGGCGTGCGGGAAGTAAACTACCGACAAGATCGGTAGCAAACCCTCTGCACGCCATACATTTACCGACGCTGCTTTTTAATCGCGGCTCAAAGGAGGATGCAGCCATTACTGGCAGCAGCTTTCCTCAATCCGCAACCTCAATCCTCAACTTCAATCTTAATCAGCAATCCTTAACCCTCAACCATTAATTCGCCCGGTTGCGGTTGAAATTGATCAGGCAGCCGGCTTTGACGATTTCCCGTTCATTATCCGTCATTGCCTGAATGTAAAGTTTGATGGCTTCCGCTTTTCCGTTCCGGAGAACGTAAGCCGGAATATCGGACAGGTCGCCGTCCAGTGCGGCACGAATGCCAGGTACGAAGATATAATCGCCGACCTCGAAAGCATCCGGTTCGCCATCCATATGGAACGGAATCATGCCCCAGTTCATGACATTGGAACGGTACCGCTTCGTGGCGTATTCCTGCGTGATATTGGCAAGCCCGCCGATAACGCGCTGGCAGCTGGCGGCCTGCTCTCTGGCGGAGCCGTCTCCCGGTTTGCGGGCATAAATCATGCTGCCGATTTCCAGATCCTTCAGATTCACGGATTCCTGACCAGGAATCGTCCGGATTGTTGCTTCGGCCCCGGCCAGCTCAGGAGCCAGCGCGATCAGATCTTCTCCGGCCAGTCTGGCTTTTTCGATCTGATCCACAGCTTTTGAACGGCCTACATATTCCGGATCCCGACGGTTGAGCGTGAATTCCGCCAGTCCGAGCGGATTGGAGCGGTAGGAAGACGTTTCGCCGGACGGAATCAGTTCGTCGGTCGTTGTAACATCGTCCAGTATCTTGGAGCATACCTTCAGCAGAATATTGTCTGCCAGCGGTTCCATATCCGGCCAGTCCTTGATGTTCGGGCCGTAGCGGAGCGGCTGTTCCGGTTCCGCCTTGCCGAAGCCGCGGTATACACGGTTATCGTAGGACGTGGAATCGAATTCATAGGCAGGAATCTTTTCCCAGACCTCCGCATAATCGGTAGCCGGTGTCAGGATTCCGCCGTTGGCTGCCGTTGCCGCGATGGATCTGGCATCCATCAGCGCGCAGGCTGACATCTGTCCGCTGCCCGGCTTGGAGCCTTCCCGGTTCGGGAAGTTTCTGGTGGCGTGACGGATGGACAGCGCATTGTTGGCCGGCGTGTCCCCGGCACCAAAGCAAGGGCCGCAGAATGCAGTGCGGACAATGGCGCCGGCCTGCATCAGGTCAGTGATGGCCCCTTTCTTCAGCAGGTCGACAAAGACCGGCTGGGAGGAAGGATATACACTCAGATAGAATTCGCCGCTGCCGATATTCTTTCCGCGCAGCATATTGGCGGCTTCGATAACATTCGTATAGTTTCCGCCGGCACAGCCCGCGATGATGCCCTGCTGGGTCATGAGCTTTCCGTCCGGCGTGATTTTATCCATCATGGTAAAGGCGGCCCGTCCGTCGGCCACTTTCTCTGCTTCCTTTTCTACATCCGCCAGAATATCCTTCAGATCCGCATAAAGATCTTCAATGGCGAAAGCGTTGCTCGGATGGAACGGCAGCGCAATCATCGGACGGATGCTGCTGAGATCCACTTCCACACATCCGTCATAGTAAGCGACTGCAGCCGGTTCCAGTTTCCGGTAGGCGTCGCCGCGTCCGTGCAGCTTCAGGAAGGCTTCCGTATCTTCATCGGTCGCCCAGACGGACGTCAGGCAGGTGGTTTCCGTCGTCATGACATCCACGCCGTTGCGGAAGTCCGTGGTCATGGAGGCAATGCCGGGACCGACAAATTCCATGACTTTGTTCTTCACATAACCATTCTCAAAAACGGCCTTAATAATCGCCAGGGCGATATCCTGCGGACCAACGCCCGGCGCCGGTTTACCGGTCAGATAAATTGCCACGACCCCCGGATAAGCAACATCATAAGTATCCCGCAGCAGCTGTTTAACCAGCTCGCCGCCGCCTTCGCCGATGGCCATGGTGCCGAGGGCACCGTATCTGGTGTGAGAGTCGGAACCCAGAATCATTTTGCCGCAGCCGGCGAACATTTCCCTCATGTACTGGTGAATGACCGCAATATGAGGAGGAACATAGATGCCGCCGTACTTTTCCGCAGCGGACAGACCAAACATGTGGTCATCATCATTAATGGTTCCGCCGACGGCACAGAGAGAATTGTGACAGTTTGTCAGAACATATGGAAGAGGGAAGCTCTCCATACCGGAAGCCCGGGCGGTCTGAATGATACCGACAAAGGTAATGTCATGGGAGGCCATGGCATCAAAGCGGATCCGGAGATGATCCATATCCTCCGCAGTATTGTGCTCCTTTAAAATCGAGTAGGCGATAGTGCCTTTCGCGGCTTCCTGCGGATCCGGTTCCACACCGGTCAGAACCCGGACCTTGCCGGATTCGGATGCCGGAATGATTTCGCTGCCGTTTACCAGGTAAACGCCTTCATTATAAAGCTTGATCAATTTCCATTCTCCTTATTATTCAAAATATCGTGATTACGGTCGGGAAATACTGAGCAGGCCGGCCTGAGCCGGCTGCGTGCACTTGCAGAGAACGCAGTGCCTGATATTAATGTAATTATAACAGGTCAGCGGAGTTTTTTTTGTATTTTCCGGTTCCGGCGCCGGTTTCCGGCAAAAGTAGGTTAGCGTCAGGAAATGCGTATTATTGTAAATATTAAAAAAATAATCAGAATATTTTTAAAAATACGTATGACAACAGACGTCTTTAATGGTATTATAAAAAAGAATTATACAGAAGATGATAATGAAACCTCAGATGCAGAAGCATTCACCGGTCATTGTGACGGGTGTGAATACTATACGGGAGGCTTTGATACCATGGTGAAAAGAAAAACCCTTGCCGCACAGATTACCGATGATCTGCGCAGGAAAATTGCAAATGAATACAGCCCGGGCGACAAGATTCCCAACGAGATGGAGCTGGCAGAAGAACTGGAAGTCAGCAGAACGACGATCCGGGAAGCCATCAAAACGCTGTGTTCGGAGAATTATCTGGAAATCCGGCGGGGCAGAGGAACTTTTGTCTGTGAGAACCCCGGCATGGATGCGGATCCGCTTGGTTACAGCAGCATAGACCGGGAGGATCTGTACGAAGACATGCTGGAAGTAACCCTGGTGGTGGAACCGGTGCTTGCCAGACTGGCTGCGAAAAAAGCAAAGCCTGAAAATATTGAAAAAATGAGCAATATTAATCTGGAGGCACATGAAAAACTCCAGGCATATTGGGCGGGTGAACATGATGATGTCGATCAGTTCCGGATTTATGATCTTCGATTCCATAAAGCAATGATCGAATGCTGCAGAAATCAGGTGGTCGACCGGACAATCCGGGCTTTTCTCTCTGACGCCGTGGAGTGGGGGGAAGTATGGAAGCGGATTGACCATGAGAAAGTTCTGCGCACCTGTGAGAAGCATCACCGGCCGATCGTAGAAGCGATCTCTGCCCATGACGAGGACCGCGCTTATGAGCTGGCACAGTCTCTGACCCAGGAGATCATTGATATTTTTAAACATCAGCTGTAATAGAGG
>JAFWDF010000123.1 GCA_017534025.1 Bacillota bacterium | reverse complement strand
GTATTACGAGCCGGCTTATGCGGGATACAGCTTTGCAGGCTGGTATATTGACGAGGCCTGCACGCAGCCGTACGCCTTCACTGCAATGCCGGAAGGCGGAATCACAGTATACGCCAAATGGGTGCAGACACAGTATCGTGTGTTCCTCCATCCGAATGTGCCGAAAGAAGATTCCACGCTGGACTGGGGCGGACAGAATATGAGCTTCCGGGTTGACTATGGCGACAAGGTTGCCGGCGGCAATATGATCAAGGGCACCCGGACCAATTACGATATTATCGGCTGGTATAAGGATGAGGCCTGTACCGATCCATTTGATTTCAGTTCCTTCACACTGAATGATAATACGGTAACCGCTGCGTATGATCAGACGCAGTCCACGGAGCTGGACAAGTACGGAAATGCGGCTTCAGATATTAATTCGGACGCTCAGAACAACCGTACCTGGATCACGAAGAAGCTGGATCTGTACGCAAAGTGGCGCGAGGTTCTGATCGGCGCCAGGGGCATCGATGTGGTGTATGACGCGGTGGAAGGTAAGGGAACCAATGCACCGACGGATCCGAACCAGTATCTGGACAATTCGGAAGCGATCGTGCAGGCGGCTTCCACAGCGACTTCCGATGAGGAACAGTTCCTGTACTGGGTCGTGCAGACCTGGTCAGGCGGGGCCTTTACAGATACAGATCAGAAGGTCTATCCGGGCGATACCTTTGTAGTTCTGAAGGCAAATGCCCGGCAGGAAGATATCGAGCCGACGCAGGAATATCCGGATGTGACAAAGAAATATACGGTGCAGCTGAGGGCGGAATACGGTCCGAAGGATGCGCCGACGCCGACACACATCAACTGGTATTCCAATGTGCAGAATATTAATGGTAATGCAATGGCACTGCCGAAGTTTACGCACGACACGGCCACGGAGAGTGAAGCCGGAAAGGGCTGGTACGTAGAAGATACCGATCTTCAGATTAATGAATCAGTGCCAATCCGACCGGCGGATACTTATGCTTATCCGGGGTACACATTCCTCGGCTGGGCCAAGAGCAGGGATGCCGATGCGGATCATCTGTTCCTGAAGTATGAGGACGGTGTATTCAAGGCGAAGATTGATGGCAAATGGACAGCTGTTGAAAAAGTGGCGGCCGATGAGCATGAGCCGATTGACGATCTGTATGCTATCTGGGATGCCGGTGAATTCTATATTTATCATTCCGGCCTCGACAACACGCAGACCATTGAAACCATTGCTTTCGGGGATCAGGATTCCCGCTGGAATGACGATGATACATTTGATCTGACCGGCAAGCTGACAGAAGGAACGCTGTACGGCGGCTACTGTGATGAAGCCGGTAGTTTAAGTGATAATGATTTCACATCGGAGAATGTTATCCTGCCGGAAGACGGCAAAGCGTATGACGGCAGCAACTGGACATGGAGTACAATGGCCACTGCCGCAGGCAGCGCCATGAATCCGGAGACCGGCCATACCTATGTGATCAAGGAAGTGCCGGAGCGGTATCTGGCACCGAAGACATTCACCTATTACAAGAAGGTCACCGATATTCTGCAGCAGATGTATATCATTACCATTATCGATGATACGAATTACAGCAATGTCGGTTTCTCGATAACCATCGGTTCCGGGGACAGTGAGGACCGGAAAGAAGCGGTTTCGGAAGGCTCTACGGTATATAAGAGCTTTACCGTCGGCAAGCTGACGGAAGAAACCGATGACAACGGCAATATCACATATAAGTATGATGCTTCGTCTCCGGGCCAGGTGTTCAAACCGAGTTACGGATACGGGAAAGAGTTTTTCGATGCAGATGATTATCTGTATGTAAATCAGCTGTTCGCTTCGGAAGAGGCATGCGCGGCACAGGCCGGCAGGACGATTACCATTGTTCCGTTCTGGATCACAAAGGATTCGATGAAAACGGACGCTGTGACGAAGCGTACTTTGGCATTCGGATCCGAGAATAAGTTCGCAGATGTGGTATTCACCACAACCGGCAATGGTACCGCAGCGATTACGCCGCAGACTGTCGGAGAAGCCGGAAGAGCGATGCGGGTTGTGGAAAGTGCGGTCCTTGGCGCGGATGAAATTGACAGGGTTTTATTCGAAGTTGATGAGGAAACGGGCACAGTAGCCATGCACCGGCTGTACAACCCGAACAGCGGTGAGCATTTCTACACAGGAAGCGTACTGGAGAAGAATGCGCTGGTTGAGGCAGGCTGGAAGTATGAGGATATTGCGTGGTATGCCCCGGAATTCTCCGATACGCCGGTTTACAGACTCTATAATCCGAACGCGGGAGATCATCATTATACGGTCAGCACAGCGGAAAAGGACGCGCTGATGCAGGCCGGCTGGAGTTATGAAGGTATCGGCTGGTATTCTGCGGACAATTCGGCTGATAGTTCGGCCGTTCCGCTCTACAGACTTTACAATCCGAATGCATATCTTACAGAAGGTGGTTCGGGAGCACATCATTATACGGTTTCTGAAGAAGAACGGGATTCACTGACCGCTCTCGGATGGCAGGAGGAAGGGATTTCCTGGTATGGAGTGGAGGTGAATGCATAATGGCAAAGAAGTATTGCGCACCGGTTCTGCTGGGAACGCCGGATAATCCGAATCCGTCTTTTGCAGGCAACTGGCAGGATATACGTGAGGAAAAAGAGGATCTGGCCAACAGCTTTGTGTACGGCGACGACAATTACGAAGAAGAGTATGTTGTGCCGGATATTTTTGAAGTGATCGGACCTGCAGCCAGCTCCGACGCAGCGGAAGACGCAGAATAAGCGGCATGAGCGTATGAGCTGACTTCCGCGCCTGAGCTGGCAGAAAAAACAGAATATGTGTTGGAAGGCCCGCGGACCAGACGAATTGCAGTGAAGGCATGATCAGTGCATTCATCATTGCCTGCTCCGCGGGCCGTTTTATTAAAGGATTATTAAAAGCTTGTTAAAAGATGGTTTTTACCGTGGATTTTCCTTGCCCAACAGGGGGCTTCGATTTAGAATATAGGATAAGATTTATCCGGGGAGCCAATGAAATGAGCTTCCCGGGAACATTAACACGAACATGGATATTAATAATCATCAGGATAAATGAGCAAAGAGTATCAGATTATTCTTGCGGATATTCCGCTGAATATACAATTAAAAAATGATGAGATCAGCGTTGATCTCTGGAGATGGCTTCTGCGGCAGGGTCACCCCATGTACCGGGAAAACGTGCCGCTGCAGGACCATATTCCTCCGATAACGGACGAGGATATTGCCAGTGAAAGAGCGTACTTTGAAAGTACTTACCTTGATAATGATGTGGAATTGACCGGACCGGCGCTGGAATTTGAAATGCTTTTGAACCGCCTGTCGGATGCGCTTCTGAAATATGACGCTTTTATTTTTCACGGGGCGGCATTTCAATGGCGCGGAAAAGCCTACATCTTCACGGCGCCGAGCGGAACGGGAAAGACGACCCAGTACCGCCGGTGGCGCGAGGTATACGGAGATGAAATCCGCATCCTGAACGGGGATAAGCCGGTGCTCCGCTTTCTGCAGGAAGAACCCGACGGAACCGTCCGGGTATATCCGTCTCCGTGGCATGGAAAAGAAGGCTATGCCAGAGGGTTCTCAAAACTGCCTCTGGGAGGCATTATATATCTGGAACAGGGATCGGAAAACCGCATTTGGAAAATGGCACCGGAAGAGGCCGGGATCCCGCTGTTCACGCAGCTGTTGTTCTCCGCCGCCGATGCTCCTTCTGTACAGAAGGGAGCGTCCCTGATTGACCGCCTGGCCAATTCTGTTCCGGTCTGGAAACTGGTCAATCTCGGAGACCACGCTTCTGCGAAGCTGACACATGATACGATTCTGACATATGAAGAAAGCCAGAAAAGCGACCACGGAAGGAAATCGGAATGAGAAAATATATAGTGAACGACAAAATGGTTCTGGTGGATATCTGCGGGACCGGTGCGCTGGTAGCCACAAAAGCCGCCCGTAAAGATTGCCCGTATGTCATTCCTTTTAATGATGTGGCGGTCAGCTTCTGGAAGCTGATGGAACAGGAAGCGGACTTCGAGGACATTGTGCGCGCGGTTACCGAAGAATACGAAGTAGATGAAGCGCTGGTGCGCAAGGACCTTGCAGGCTTTATGGAGGATCTTGCCAGACGGAACTGCATCCGGTTTGTGTAAATGAATGACAATGCAGAGGGGATAAAACAAAATGGACAACATGAATAAGAATACGGAAGATAAGAAAGAGAGAAAATTCAATCTGAAAACCATCGTGATCTGTGTGGCGATCATTGCTGTTCTGGTGATCGGCGGGCTGGCGATTCACGCGAGCCGTTCGGCACAGCAGGCGGAAAATGATACCCATATTGAATTTGATCTAGGAGACGGCACGGCAGGAGCGATTGATTAATCCGGTCGGTGCATGGCCCGGATGCAGCGGAGCTTCCTCCGGGATTGCGGTTCGTTATAGTGAAAGCAACAGGTGTGATCGATGAATGGATTTCGTCAGATTATACAGAAATATAAACTGCCGGCTGCGCTGCTGTGCATGCCGGTGTATTACCTGATCCTGCGCTTTGCCGGGTATGCCGGGAACGTGTATTTGTCGCACTTTTCCAGTGTGCCGGGTCTGACCTGGATCCGGGCGGATGCCTATACCTTCGCTTTCGTAAAGGAAGCGGGGGTTTTTGTGCTGGTTCTGCTCCTGATGTGGCTCATGGGACAACTGCCCGTGTTCGGCAGAAACGATCGGAACGGTGTGCCGCGGAAAGGTTTTTTCCGTTCGCTGGTGCCCGGTGCGTATCTGCTGGCATATGCGCTTTTCACCCTGGCCTGGAATCTGTATACAGCCTCGCAGGATTCTGTGGGGTTCCAGAGTATCCTGACGATTGTCAGCGCCGTCCTGTATTTCCTGGCTGTGGGCGCGGCGGAGGAAAGTATGTTCCGAGGGATCATCGCGGACCTGCTGATCCGGCATTTTACCGGTACCGGGAAAACGAAAAGCGGGTCCGGGGCGAAGGTCTGGGCTGCGGTGGCATTGTCCGGACTCCTGTTCGCGCTGGTTCATCTGGAAAATCTGCGTTCCGCTTCTGTTAATGGTGTGCTGATCCAGACGGTCGGCGCCTTTGTGTTGGGTATGCTGATCACAGCGGTGTATTTTCGTACAAAGAATATATGGGCTGTGATTTTTCTTCATGCTTTTAATGATATTGCTGCCGGGCTGCCGGCAGCGATCCTCGATCTGGATATGAATCTGTCCGATGTCATTGACAGTGCGGACTGGCGGACACTGCTGCTGCTGATCCCGTATCTGATCGCACTGGCGATTGTGCTGCGCCGGTCGAAGATCCCTGAAATCATGGCGCTGTGGCGCCCGGCGGAGGAGTATTACCCGGAATCCGGCGAGGAAGCGGAAGGGGATACAGAAGCCGCGATTCAAGATGCAAAAACCGGGATCGCAAACCCGGAAGTGAGAACCGGGGCGGCGGATCCGGAGGATGTCGAAAGCTTTGATCCTCTGGAACCGGAGGAGGCCGAAGAACAGGAGAACAACGGGCCGCGCTTTGCGGGATTTGAATCTCTGGAGACTCTTTGGTCCCGCTGGAAGGACGGTACCTTCATCGAGATTGTCCAGGACTGGAAGTGGATCTTTTCCTACAGCGCCCGGTACAAGGGGGCCATTGCCTTTTATGTGGTTCTGGGTATCGTCAGCACCTCATTAACACTGGTCAACAGCGTAGTGGGCAAGTACCTCATTGACATTATCACCGGATACCAGACCGAGCGGCTGGGCCTGCTGGTGGGATTAATGATCGGTACGGCGCTGTTCAGCCTCGTGTTCAATAATGTCATTAACAGAATTTCAACCCGGCTGAGCATTTACATTAATAATGATATTCAGGCAGATATTTTCGATCAGATTATCGACGCGGACTGGCTGTCGCTGAATCAGTACTCCAACGGCGATATCCTGAACCGTTTTAATACGGATGTGAGCACGGTGGCGAGCAACGCCATCAGCTGGCTGCCGACCATTATCATTGCGATGTTCAATTTTATTGCGACCTTCGGGCTGCTGTGGCACTACGATCATGTGATCGCGCTGATCGCCATCGGCAGCGCACCGTTCCTGCTGATGATTTCGCGGTTTGTGATCTGGAAGCAGCGGGAGTACGCCAAGAAGGTCCGGGAAATGAACTCGGAGATGATGACCTTTGAGGTGGAAACTTTTTATAATTTTGATACAATCAAGTCGTTCGGCATTACCGATCAGTACGGCCGCACCATGCGGGACTGGCAGAAGAAGTATAAGAAGCTGTCGCTGAAGTACAATCTGTTCACGATCCAGACTAATGTAGTCATGTCGGTCATGGGAACGGCGGTGGAGATGATCGTGTTCCTGTACTGTCTGTTCCTGATGTGGAACGGGTCCATCAGTTACGGAACGATGACGCTGTTCCTGCAGCAGCGGGCCAGACTCGCGGCGGCATTCAGCAAGGTGCTGGGCATTGTGCCGAATTTCCTGAACAGTTCGGTATCGGCACACCGGATCCGGGAGCTGGTGGATCTGCCGCGGGATGTACATATTGAAGAGAGCCGGGAATTGAAGGGCAAGACGGACGACGGCGTGACCGTGTCCGTAAAGGATGTTCATTTCGAATATACGGAAGGGCATAAGGTCATCAAGGATTCCGAGTTTATCGCGCGGCCTGGTGAGATTGTCGCGCTGGTGGGACCGTCCGGACAGGGCAAGACCACCATGATCCGCCTGATCCTCGGCCTGATCCGGCCGCAGAAGGGAGCCGTGGAGATTACGGCGTCCGACGGCACGGCGGTGGAATCCAATGCCAATACCCGGCATCTGTTCGCCTATGTGCCGCAGGGCAATACGATCCTGTCCGGCACGATCGCGGAAAATATGCGGATGGTGAAGGAAGATGCCTCCGATGAGGAAATTATTGAGGCGCTGAAGATTGCCTGCGCCTGGAATTTTGTCAAGCTGATGCCGGAGCAGATCGAAGAGAAGCTGGGCGAGCGGGGCAAGGGCCTGTCGGAAGGGCAGGCGCAGAGAATTGCCATTGCCCGGGCTGTGCTGCGGGACGCGCCGGTGCTGCTGCTGGATGAAGCGACCAGCGCGCTGGTCGTGACCACGGAGCGGCAGGTGCTGAAGAATATTATTACGCAGAGGCCGAATAAGACCTGTATCGTGACGACCCACCGCCCGAGCGTGCTGACCATGTGCCAGCGGGTTTACCGGGTCATGGGCCGGGAGGTCACGGAACTGAACGAGGAAGAAGCCGGCCGGATGGCGATCAATTATTAGAACGGATGTACCGGGCGCCCGGCTGCATGAAAATGCGGGCCGGGCGCCCTCAGGCCTTTTGCAATCGAAGGGCCGGCGCCTGGCGCCGGATCATTAACATTAAGAAAGACAGTTGTATGGATATTCAATCAACTCCCGTCACCCTGTTTCTGGAAGCGCTGGGGGCGGCTCTGAAAAACGAAACGGTCAGTTGGACGGAAGAGTATGCGGATGTGCTCTGGGATGAGATGTTTTATCTCGCGGAGCGCCATCTTGTGCTGCCGATGGTTTTTGAAGCGGTGCGGTTCAGTCCGGCAGGGCAGAAGCTGGCGGACATGTATCCGGAATATTTTGAAGCGCTGCAGAATAAGGCGGCGAAGGAAGTGGTTGATCAGATTAAACGAACCGGCGAGCTGATGAGCTGTTACGAGTTTCTGACAGCGACGGGGCATCGTCCGCTGATCATGAAAGGGATTGTATGCCGTTCTTTGTATCCGAAGCCGGAATACCGCCAGTCCTGGGATGAAGATCTGCTGATCCGGCCGGAAACGGGGGAGGATATTCAGCGTATTCTGAAGGCCTATGGGATGGAACCGGCGAAATACGCCGGTGAGACTTCATTATCCGAAACGGATGAAGTGCCTTTTGCAAAAACCGGTTCGCCGCTCTGCCTGGAAGTGCACCGGTATCTTTTTCCGCCAGATTCCGATGTGTATGCATCCTGGAATAAGTATTTTGAAGATGTTTTTGACCGGGCGGTGGAAGTTCAGGTGGGCGCAGACTGGACTGGAACAGGGAACGCGGATGAGCTGGATATGGTCCGGACCCTGGAACCGACGCAGAATCTGTTTTATATAATCTGTCATGCATTTAAGCATTTCCTGCATGAAGGAACCGGCATGCGGCAGATTACGGATATTCTGGTTTTTGCAAATCATTATGAGGATGTTTTGGATTTTCAGAAAATCTGGGACTGGTGCCGTGAAATCCGGGCAGACGGGTATCTTGCCGCAGTGCTGGAAATTGGCAGATCATTTTTGCACTATGAAGAACCGGCATCGCATATTCCGCCGGATCTGCAGGTTGCCGATGGAGATCTTCAATTCTTTCTGTATGATGTGCTGGATGCAGGGATGCAGGCGCAGACCAGTCTGAGCCGGATGCACAGCAGTAATATTACACTTCGTGCCATGCAGACGGATGGAGAGGTGGGCGGTTCGGTGCTTCATACCGTGTTCCTTCCTCTGAAGAGCATGCGGACCAGGTATACGTATCTGAATAAAGCGCCGTTTCTTCTGCCGGTTGCCTGGGGGCAGCGGATCGGACAGTATCTGATGGATACGAGAAAGAATGCTTCCGGAAATTCGGCGGAAGAAAGTATCCGGATCGGCAAAAAGCGGGTGAAGCTGATGACCCGGCTCGGGATGATTCAGGGTCATGAAGATGACAGTGCGGATACAGTTGATGGGGGACAGCTGGTATCAGACCGGTATGATCCGGTCAGTGATTTCCGGCAGTCGGGCATGGAAGCGCAGCGGCATTCATTTTTGCTTGAAAATCAGAAAAAAACGAAGAAACGTGACCGACGTATCCGGATCGGTAATTGGTATCGGCAGACAGTCGGGAAGATTGCCGGAGGCCCTCTGGCCCCTTTATTTAAGGCCCTCTATTCAATGATCACAGTTGCGGAATGGCATGTCCTGCAGACCAAATGGTTCCTGCAGGGGTACCGTAAACCGGACGAGGAAGAAATCCGCTTTGTGAATGAAAACGTTACTTTTATTTATAAATCCTTTGAGCGGCAGAAAATGGCGAAAAGCCTGTACCGTAATATACAATCGTACTATCCCGGCGCAAAGGTCATCATCGCGGATGACAGCAGAAGCCCGCTGATCATTGATGGGGAGTATGCGGAAGTCATTCAGCTGCCCTTCAACAGAGGTCTCAGTTATGGGCTGAACAGAGCACTGGAACGGGTGAAAACGCCTTATGTCATGCGTCTGGATGATGATGAAATGCTTTGTCTCAGATCCGGTGTCGGTAAACAGCTGCGATTTTTAATGGATCATAAGGAAGTTGATATGGTGAGCTTCGTTTCATTGACAGCGATCCGGCTGCATTCTGTATCCTTTGTGCTGAAGTATTACGACGCTCAGTCCATGAGTGAAGCGCCTGAGAAGCTTCTGATTCCTCACCTGACCAAGATCGACGAGGAACATCCGGTTTATGGCATGGGTACAAATAAGTATCTGGCAGTTACGGATAAAGTGCGGGCAGTTGGTTACGATGACCGGATTCGAGTGATCGACCATTATGAATTTTTCTACCGTGCCGCCGGTAAGTTGGTGAACTGTACATCGGGAAATGCACTGCTGTTCCACAGGCATAATTCTTTCGACAGAAATTATCTGGGATTCCGAAGTAATTTCAGAGATGATCAGATTTATATCCGCGAAAAGCATTTTAAATAAGATCACTCAGCTGTCGATCTTGTCGGATGTCATTGTATGATAATGGAAACATTGATATAATAAATGATTGGAAATAGGGGGATATGTTTTGAATCGTTTTCAATCATTGTTTAATAATAAAGAATTACTGAAGAGGAGCGCGCTGATGATGTTCCTGGACCTGATCATGATTCAGGTCAGCATGATCTTGGCGCTGCTGGTCCGCATGGACTTTCAGTTTTCGAATATCGATTCGTTCTTTTTGGAAAATCTGAAGGTTTTCTGGTGGATTAATATTGTCATTACGATTGTGGCGTATGCGATGTTCCGGCTGTACACCAGTCTGTGGCGTTTTGCCGGTCTGACAGAACTGTTCTATGTGATCGGGGCGGTGGTGTCTTCAACTGCAGTCGCGACGCTGGTCCGTGTGGTATTGTGCCTCAATCTGCCGCGCAGCTATCCACTTCTGTACATGTTTATATTGCTGACGCTGACGGTGCTGACGCGTTTCTCCTACCGGTATCTGCGGATTATTTATCATAACCGCAATCTGGCCAGAACGGCGGCGCCGGTTCCGACGATGATCATCGGAGGCGGATCGGCGGGTTATATGATCGCCCGGGAAATGAAGAGCAGCAAACATCTGGCGAACCGGGTGGACTGCATAGTGGACGATAATCCGTCCAAGATCGGTTCCTATCTCATGGGCATTCCGGTAGTGGGGAGCTCGGATCATATCGCAGAATTCGTGGAACAATACGGGATTCAGGAGATTATCATTGCCATCCCGTCGCTGAGCCGGCAGGAACGAAAGGACCTGATTAACCGGTGTAATCAGACCGGCTGCAAGATCCGGACGCTGCCGGCGATTTTCCAGCTGGTGAGCGATGAAGTCAGCATTTCCATGCTCCGGACGGTCAATATTGAAGATCTGCTGGGCAGGGACCCTGTGGATCTGCATCTGGATGAGCTTGCGGATTTTGCCAGGGACAAGACGATTCTGGTCACCGGCGGAGGCGGTTCCATCGGTTCGGAAATCTGCCGCCAGCTGGTGCTCTATGAGCCGAAGCTGCTGATCATTTTCGATATCTATGAGAATAATGCCTATGACCTGCAGAATGAAATTCGAGCGGCGCATCCGGACGCCAATGTCCTGACGCTGATCGGATCGGTGCGGGATGCGGTTCGGATGGATGAAATATTTAAAAAATACCGGCCGGAGCTGGTGTTCCATTCGGCGGCACACAAGCATGTGCCTCTGATGGAGGAAAGCCCGCGGGAAGCGGTTAAGAATAATATCCTGGGCACTTATAATGTCGCTGACGCGGCGCATCGTTTCGGTGCGGAGAGCATGGTGCTGATTTCTACGGACAAGGCCGTGCGGCCGACGAATGTGATGGGCGCCACCAAGCGGGTCTGCGAGCTGATTGTGCAGGCATATGCGCAGAATTCGGAAACGGTATTTACAGCGGTTCGTTTCGGCAATGTGCTGGGCAGCAACGGTTCGGTGATTCCGCTGTTCCGCCGGGAGATTGACGAGGGCGGCCCGGTGACGGTCACCCATCCGGATATCATCCGGTACTTCATGACGATTCCGGAAGCAGTCAGTCTGGTGCTGCAGTGCGGCGCCATGGCGAAAGGAAAGGAAATTTTTCTGCTGGACATGGGTGATCCGGTAAGGATTCTGGATCTGGCCGAGAATATGATCCGCCTGTCCGGGTTCAAGCCGTATGAAGATATTGATATCGTGTTTACCGGACTGCGGCCGGGCGAGAAGCTGTATGAGGAATTGCTGATTGCTGACAGCGATCTGATCCATACTTCAAAGGATGGTATTTTTATCGCAAATCAGACTGTGGTGGATGCTGAAAAAGTCCGCGCGCAGGTGCTGGAGCTGATCCGCCGGTCTGTGGAAGGCGTTGCGGATGTGCAGCAGGAGATTCAGGAGCTCGTTCCGGAGTATACGGTCTGGAAGAAGGGCATGCAGGGCGAGCTGCTGGAGGATCCGGAAGGATCGGCCTGTTAATAGGATATAATCGAATTATTACGAGAAAATAACCCGCGTGCATCTGGCCCGTGGGTTATTTTGTTGAAATTAGGAGGAACAGCCCACCGAGGTGGGCAGGTCAGAAAAAACCCGAAACAAAAACCCACGGAAGGCAGCGGGATGGCAGAGAATCCGGACAGCAGATATCCGGTCCGTGGGTTCTTTTGCTGGAATCAGAAGGAACTGCCCACTGAGGTGGGCAGAACAGAAAAAACCCGAAACAAAAACCCACGGAAGGCAGTGGGATGGCAGAGAAGGCGGCCCGCAGATGTCTGGCCAGTGGGTTTTTAAAATTGAAATTAGCGGGAGCCGCCCACTGGAGTGGGCAGGTCAGAAAAAACCCGAAACAAAAACCCACAGAGGGTAGCGGGATGGCAGAGAATCCGGACAGCAGATATCCGGTC
>JAFWDF010000122.1 GCA_017534025.1 Bacillota bacterium | reverse complement strand
TTATAATGCATATTCTGTGCGCCCACTGCGATCCCCGCCGCAGCGCAGGCATCTCTGACTGTCGTCAGATGAACAAAAGGAACGAACAGGCCCACGTCCACTTTGTCGAGATCCACGCCGGCTTCCGCCAGCGCTTTTACGAACGCTTCACCGTATTCCGCCGCGTCGCCCGACAGTTTATTCATTTTCCAGTTTCCTGCGATAAATGGTTTTCTCATGAGATCCTCCTCTGCTATTTTTCATCCAGACAGGCTACACCCGGAAGAACCTTGCCTTCCAGGAACTCCAGAGACGCGCCGCCGCCGGTGGAAATATGAGAGATGCCTTCTTCCATATCGAACTTTCTGACCGCCGCAGCGCTGTCGCCGCCGCCAATCACGGTCACGGCGTCACTGTCATTCATCGCAGCCGCCACCGCTTTGGTGCCCGCCGCGAAATTATCCATTTCAAACACGCCCATCGGTCCGTTCCAGACCACGGTTGCGGATTCCATGATTTTCTGTCTGTAAATCTCACTGGTAGCCGGACCGATATCCAGACCCATTTCATCCGCCGGCATATCCGTTACAGCGTGTACCGAAGCCGGAGAATCATTATTAAATTCCTTTGCGCAGACGACATCCTGCGGAATCAGGAAATCCACACCCGCCGCCTTCGCTTTTTCCATAATATCCAGGGAAAGCTGCAGCGAGTCGCTGTCCAGCAGCGAAGTACCGATTTCGTTGCCCTGTGCCTTCACAAATGTAAATGCCATGCCGCCGCCGATGAGGATGGTGTCTACCTTATCAAGCAGGTTTTCAATGAGCGGAATCTTATCCGCCACTTTGGAGCCGCCCAGCACAGCGGTAAACGGCTTTTTCGGATCCTCCAGCAGATCGCCGAAGAACCGGATTTCCTTTTCCATCAGGAAACCGCTGACCGCCGGCAGATAATCCGCGATGCCGACCGTGGAACAATGCGCTCTGTGCGCCGTGCCGAAAGCATCGTTGACAAACGGATCCGCCAGCCCGGCCAGTTCCTTCGAAAAACCAGGTTCATTTTTGGTTTCCTCCTCGCGGAAACGCACATTTTCAATGAGCATAACGCTGCCCGGAGCCAGAGCTTCCGCCGCCGCCTTTGTCTGCGGGCCAACCACTTCCGGTTCGCTCACAAACTGCACATCCGCTTCCAGAATCTCCGCCAGACGATCTGCCACCGGCTGCAGAGAATACTTCATATCCGGCTTGCCTTTCGGCCGTCCCATGTGGGATGCCAGAATCACGGCCGCGCCCTGTTCCATCAGATAACGGATTGTCGGAACCGCTGCGCGGATCCGCCGGTCATCCGTGATGGCGCCGTCGTCATCCACGGGAACATTGAAGTCGCATCTCACAAACACCTTTTTGTTTTTCAGATCCACATCCTGCACCGTTTTTTTCATTTTTCGTAACCTCCCGGCATGCACTGAATAACAATAATAGTTTCCTGTTCTAATCTAAACCCCAGTCAGGAAAGAACGTCCCGGCAGCTGGATAACAACTGCTGCGGTTCCGGCTTTCCTGTTAAATTCTTTTTCGTAAAGTGGAAGAAGGAATACCCATCTCTTCCCGGTATTTGGCGACGGTTCTGCGGGAAATCTTGATACCCATGATCAGAATCGCTTCGGCAATGGACCGGTCGCTCATCGGCAGCCGCTGGTCCTCCGCCTGCACGAGATTGGCAATGATCTGTTTCAGATACTCGGAAGTAGCGTCGCCCGCGGCATCCGCTGCACCGGTGAAGAAATAGCGCAGCTCATACACACCCTGCTGGCACTGCAGATATTTTCCGTTGACGGCGCGGCTTACCGTGGATTCATGCACCCCGACGGATTCCGCCACTTCCCGCATAGTCAGCGGCCGCAGCGCCTGTTTTCCTTCATCAAAAAACGCTTTCTGCCTGCGCACGATCTCGCCGGTTACCTTCAGAATGGTTTCATTCCTCTGGTCAATGGAGCGGATCAGCCATTTGGCCGTATTAAATCTGGACGTGAGAAAATCCGCAACAGCGGAACCATTTTCGGAATCCCTCAGCATGTCGCGGTATTCACTGCGGATGATCACCTTCGGGGAAGCGACCCGATTGATCGAAACGTTATATTCATCCTGATCCTTTTCCACCTTGACATCCGGAATGATGTACCGGATATCCTGCCGGACGGAATAGGCCCTGCCCGGTTTCGGTTCCAGGGAACGGATCGTATCCGCCCGGTCCTGCACTTCAAGCAGACTCAGGCCGGTATCCTTCGCAATGGCACCGAGCCTGTTAAACGCAATATTTTCCAGATGATTTTCAATAATGGTACGGTACATGTCATCCATGCGGCCGATGGACTGCAGCTGAAGAATCATGCACTCGCCCAGTGTCCGGGCGCCGACGCCCACCGGATCAAAGGTCGTGACGAGCTGCAGGGCATCTTCCACCAGGGATTCCTCTACATTCAGCTCCTCTGCCACTTCCTTCAGCGGCACCTTCATATATCCGTTTTCGTCCAGTGACAGAATAATGTAATCCGCCACCGCCTTCGTCATAAACGGAGCATCCGTCATTTCCAGCTGGTACGCCAGATGATCCGACAGCGAGATATCGCCGTTTCCGCTCAGATCATAATCATACAGGTCCCGGTACTCGGAGTCATAGGTGAAGCGTCCGTAATAACTGTCATACTCATTGCTTACAGTCTCAGAGTATTCATACCAGTCGTGGGGCTCCCAGTCGTCCTCCCGGGCATCATATACGCCATCATATACGCTGCCGAACAGATCTTCCTCCGGTATGAAGTCCGAATTCTCATCGAGCGAAAACTCGGAATCATCGGTAACTTCCACGATCTGCCGCTCCTCCATGGCGGGCAGCTCCACATCAATCACCGGATTCTCATCCATCGCATCGGACAGATAATCCAGCAGCTCCTCCCCGCTGAATTTCAGGATATTCAGGGACTGTACCATCTCCTGCGAGAGAGCCAGTTTCTGCGTTTGTTCTGTTTTCAGTTCATTTCTGAAATTCAGTTCCATGTACTTAAAAACCTTTTAACAAAAAAGACAAAAGAAAACGTACTCCATTATAACACAATTCATTATTCAAAACAATCCGGCGTCTGGGAGAGGCGGCCGGCAATGCAGGTCATATCAGGCCCGGAAAATCCATCTGGCGCAGTGCTTCGTAAATCACCACCGCTACAGAATTGGACAGATTCAGGGACCGCAGAGCCGGATCATTCCCCATGGGGATGCGAATGGCCGTGTCCGGGTGCCGGGCGATCAGATCCTTCGGGAGGCCGGCAGTTTCTTTGCCGAACAGGAGGAAGTCTCCTCTTTCAAAGGATACGTCCGTATAGCGGACGCCGCCGTGCGTGGTTGCCAGAAACAGCTTCCGGTCACCGTACTTTTCCAGGAAAGCATCCAAATTTGGATGTACCTCCACGTCCAGATGATCCCAGTAATCCAGTCCCGCCCGCTTTACGGAGCGTTCGTCGATGGAGAAGCCGAGAGGTTCCACCAGATGCAGTCTGGCGCCTACCAGCGCGCAGGTGCGGGAAATATTACCGGTATTCGGCGGAATCTCCGGTTCCACCAGTACGACATGAAGAACCGGCTCCCCGGCTGCTGCGCTGTCTTCCCCTCCATGCAGGATGCGTTCCACCGCCGCATTCATTTTTAATGCTTTATCATTCGACTGTTTCATAATTCTGCTGCCTTTTTATAATGTATTTTCACACAGCGTGCCTGCGCCGTCACGGACGGGCGCCGCACCGCAAAACCTTTCTTTGACTTCTCTATTATACCGTGTTACAATCCCTTTTAGCATATTGGAAGGAGAAATACTATGTCATTATTCCAGGAATGGGTCGATCTCTATGAAGGTCAGACCAACGAAACCTTTAATGCGTTCTGGGAGGAATATTCCGGAGCGGAAACACGCCTTTACACAGCGCTGCTGGAAGACCACGCGCATCCATTTGCAGGAACCATTGCGGAAACCGCGGAAAAGTTTTCTACTACTCCGCAGATCATCATGGGTTTCCTCGACGGCATCAACAGCAGCCTGAAGGATCCGGATGCGGTGAATTATAAAGAAATGGACGCGGACAGCGCCTTCTCGCTGGATGTGGACCACGAAAAACTGTACTTCAACATGCTGGACGCCCATGCGGATTATCTCTATGAGCTTCCGCAGTGGGACGCCATCCTGACCGAAGAACAGAGAGAACAGATTCTCAAAAATTACAGAAAATCCAAGACCGTTGTCAAAGGCCCGAAGGTGGGCAGAAATGATCCGTGTCCATGCGGTTCCGGTAAAAAATACAAGAACTGCTGCGGCAAAGTGGTCAACGATTAATATAATACCAACCGTACCGACTGATCGCCCCCGCATTTTACTGCGGGGGTTCTTTTATGCAAAAGAGACTGCCCGGACAGGCAGCCTCTGAAACTATTCTATATTCCGTTTTTTTACAGTTCCCGTTCAATCATATCTTCGTAGGTTTCCCGGCGTACGGACAGGTGATCCTCCCCGTTTTCGATCATAACCACCGCCGGCCGCGGAAGCCGGTTATAGTTGCCCGCCATGGAATAATTGTACGCACCGGTGGAATACACCGCCAGCAGATCGCCGATTTCCATTTTCGGGAGCATCACGTCGTACGCAATAATATCGCCGGACTCACAGCATTTGCCGGCAATCGTGGTCAGTGTATCCCATGGCTGGTCCATTTTATCCGCCGCAGCCACTTCATACTTCGCATCGTAAAGCGCCGTTCTCGGATTGTCCGAGAGACCTCCGTTCACACCGGCGTAATGGCGTCCCGCTGCATTTGTCTTCACGGAACTCACCTCATACACCGTAATGCCGGCTTCGCCGACGATCCAGCGGCCGGGTTCGATAATCACAGTCGGGCGGGGATCGCCGCTTTCTCTGTAGAAGGAATTAATCATATCCATTACCGGATCCATGAAGGTGGATACGGCAGACCGTTCCGGATAGTCCGCATAACGGATGCCGAAACCGCCTCCGCAGTTCAGTTCCCGCGGCACATAGCCAAAACGCACCTTCAGGTTCGCCAGCAGGTCCAGCATAATGCCGGTAGCCATAATGTGGGAATTGTTCTCGGTCAGCTGAGAGCCAACATGATAATGGAAACCCTTCAGATCCACACCCTTCATTTCCCGGACCTGTTCAAATACCGTCTTTTTAATCTCCGGCACGGAAAAACCGAACTTGGAATCCAGATTTCCCGTCGCAATATACAGGTGGGTATGGCTGTCGACGCCCGGCGTTACCCGCAGAAGGATGCCCTGGCAGATGCCCCGTTCCAGCGCCAGCCGGTTCAGGAGTTCCAGCTCGGAGAAATTATCAACGATGATCGTTCCCACGCCTGCATCCAGCGCTTCCCGGAGCTCCCGGGGTGTTTTGGCATTGCCGTGGAAACCGATATGCGCCGGATCAAAACCGGCCTTCAGTGCCGCGTACAGTTCCCCGCCGGATACGATATCCAGTGACAGGCCCTCTTCCTTAATCAAGCGGATCATTTCCAGAGTCTGAAATGCCTTGCAGGCAAAAGCCGCTACGGTATTTTCATACTTATCCGTAAAAGAGACTCTGATTTCCGCACATCTCTGGCGGATATCATCAATCGACATTACATATAAAGGTGTTCCGTACTTCTCTGCCAGCGCAGGCACATCGGAACCGTGAAATATTAAATTCTTTTCCATTCTATACTTTAATCCTTTTTCGGTGCTTCATTCTTTTTGCAGATTCCGTCCAGCAGACAGCTTTCACAGGCCGGTTTTCTGGCTGCGCAGACCCGCCGCCCGTGCCAGATCAGCCGGTGATGATTCACTGTCCATTCCGCCTCCGGAATCCGTTTCATTAATGCTTTTTCCGTGTCCAGTACATTCTTTTCCTGTACGAGGCCGATGCGGTTCGCCACGCGGAATACATGGGTGTCCACTGCAATCCGGGGCTGGCCGAAGGCTACGGACAGAACCACATTGGCACTTTTTCGTCCCACGCCCGGCAGTTCCTCCAGCAGGTCCTGCTCTGCGGGAACCGCGCCGTCATATTTCTCCATCAGCATCCGGCTGAGTTTAATGACATTGGCCGCCTTGGTCCGGTACATGCCGATGGAACGAATCCTCTCCTGCAGTTCGGACTCCTCCATGGCAGCCATTTCCGCCGGTCCCGGGCAGACCCGGAACAGATCCTCCGTCACCATATTGACCCGTTTGTCGGTTGTCTGCGCGGACAGCACCACGGCAACCAGCAGCTGGTACGGATCGTGATACTGCAGCTCACAGCCGGCGTCCGGATACATTTCGCCCAGCAGATCCAGTGCCAGGCGCACATTTTTCTTCGTTAACAGTCCCATTGCAGCCGGTTATTCTTTGGACGCATTCCCGGAGAAACCGCCGTATCCTGCGCGGATCTTGGATTTTTCCAGATGTTTTTTGACTACCGGAATGCCCCGCTCTGCATCCCTGGATTCCAGAGATTCCAGGATTTCCTTATGCTCCGCCAGCACCTCGGACAGATGTTCTGCCGTATGATCTTCCTCCTGGGAACGCAGCAGCTTGGTATAATACTGATACGTGGTCAGAATGCCGGTCAGCTGGCGATTGTGGGACGCCTCGTAAATATGATCATGGAAAACCACATTCATTTCAGCGGCTTTCACCGTATCCCCCTTGTGCGTATAAAACTCCATCAGATCATACGCGTTGCGGATTTTGTCCAGATCCTCTTCGGTCATGCGTTCTGCCGCCCAGCGGAACGCCAGCACTTCGTATTCCTTGCGCATATCGTACATATCCGCAATATCCTGTTCTTCAAAGCCCATCACGAAAGCGCCCCGGTTGGGAACCATCTGAATGAGGCCTTCCTGATCCAGCAGACGGAATGCTTCTCTGACAGGTGTCCGGCTGACATTATATTCATCACAGATCCGCTGCTCTGTAAGTTTTTCTCCGTTTTTCAGTTTTCTCCGAAGGATATCCTCTCTTAAGCGAATAAAAATACTGATCGCCAGAGGCAGGCCCGATACCATATCACTTTTTACGTCCTGATAATACATAAAACTGACCCCCTTTTCATTCCTTACTGCTATTTTGCGGATCATTAGCCGATCCTGCGGAAGAACCATTGTTCTGTAGTATACATTAATAATTCTGTCGCTTTTGTATACGATTATATGGGCAGGACAGTTTCTTGTAAACTATATTTTCAAAGTTTTGTAAATCTTTTTTCGGAACACGGGCAAGTCACCGGGTGCTGACGGTCCATCTGCCGGGTGCTGGACATTTTCGGGTAATATGGCGGCCGATGTCCACCCCTGTGGACATCGGCTTCATTATCCAGATGAAAGGTCCAGAAACACCGTTTGAACCACGGGTTTGACTTTGCTAACTGGCGGTTTTCTGGACTTCTCCCCTCTATATGGCGGCCGATGTCCACCCCTGTGGACATCGGCGTCCTTATCCAGATGAAAGGTCCAACAATCACAGCTTGAACAGCTCAAACCAGAAACTAGCCGTTCCTGACCTGTCGCATGAACCAGCAACTCGCGGCTCGCCATTCCAAATCAGCTGCTTGTTGGACATTTCCCGTCAAATGATCGGTAAAAAAAGAGGCTGCCGCACCAGACAATTAATGCCTCGTGCAACAGCCCCATTATTATTATCATCCTGTTCGCAGGCCCCAACAGGCAGATACAATCTACAGGCCCTGTTCGCAGGTCGCATCAGGCAGATGCAATCTGCAGGCCCTGTTCGCAGGCCGCATCAGGTGGATGCAATCTGCAGGCCTTCCCCGTCGGAATCGATGCAGACCTCGTCGCCGTCCACGGTATCTCCGCGGATGATGAGCTGGGCGATTTCTGTTTCGATATGCTTCTGGATGTACCGTTTGATCGGTCTCGCACCGAAGTGCGGATCGTACGCCTCTTTCGCGATAAATGCCTTGGCCGCATCCGTAATCGTCAGGGTGACCTCTCTGTCATGCAGCAGTTTTTCCAGGGACTGCAGACTGAGATCGATGATCTTGCCGATCTGTTCCTCTGTCAGCGGCGAGAATACGACGATGTCGTCAATACGGTTGATGAATTCCGGCCGAAAGCTGCGTTTCAGTTCGGCTTCCGCCTGTTCCTTCACCTCTTCGTCAATGGTGCCGTCCGGATGAATATTTTCAGTCAGGTAGGCACTGCCCAGATTGGAAGTCATGATGACAATTGTATTCTTGAAATCGACCGTTCTTCCCTGGCTGTCCGTCAGTCTGCCGTCGTCCAGCAGCTGCAGCAGCACGTTGAAGACATCCGGATGCGCCTTTTCAATTTCATCGAAAAGATTGACACTGTACGGATGCCGGCGAACCGCTTCAGTCAGCTGGCCGCCTTCATCGTAGCCGATGTATCCCGGAGGAGCTCCGATCAGACGGGATACGGAGTACTTCTCCATGTACTCGGACATGTCGATCCGGACCATGTTCTTTTCACTGTCGAACATGGCGGCGCACAGAGCCTTTGCCAGCTCGGTCTTGCCGACGCCGGTCGGACCCATGAAGATGAACGAACCGATCGGCCGGTTCGGATCCTTCAGGCCCGCTCTTGCCCGCAGCACAGCTTCAGAAACGGCTTCCACCGCTTCATCCTGGCCGATGACTCTTTTATGCAGAGCTTCCGGCAGGCGGAGCAGTTTATCTCTCTCCGCTTCCACCAGTTTGGAAACCGGGATGCCGGTCCATTTGGATACGATATCCGCGATTTCCTCCTCGTCGACTTCTTCCTTGAGGAGACGGTCCTCATCCCTGCCGAGACGTTCCTTGGCGGCCTGCAGCTGGCTCTCCAGTTCCGGCAGGCGGCCGTAGCGCAGCTGGGCAACCTTTTCCAGATCGTAGTTCCGTTCTGCTTCGGACATTTCCAGTCTGACGTCTTCGATTTCCTGCTTGAGCTTCTTGGAAGCGCTGATTTCCCGCTTTTCCTTCTCCCACTGCGTCCGCATGATATCGCTTTTCTCTTTCAGGTCGGACAGTTCTTTATTAATATTTTCCAGTCTGGCGGCGGAGGCATTATCCTCTTCCTTCATCAGAGCCTGTCTCTCAATTTCCAGCTGCATAATCTTTCTGGAAATTTCGTCCAGCTCGGAAGGCATGGAATCGATGTCCGTCCGGATCATGGAAGCCGCTTCATCCATTAGGTCAATGGCTTTATCCGGCAGGAACCGGTCCGTGATATACCGGTCAGACAGCGTCGCGCAGGCGATCAGTGCATTGTCCGTAATCCGCACGCCATGATGTATTTCAAATTTTTCCTTCAAGCCGCGAAGGATGGAAATGGTATCCTCCACCGTCGGCTGTTCAATGAGGACCTTCTGGAACCGGCGCTCCAGAGCCTTGTCCTTTTCAATATTCTGACGGTATTCATCCAGTGTGGTCGCGCCGATGCAGTGCAGCTCGCCTCTGGCCAGCTTCGGCTTCAGCAGATTGCCCGCATCCATGGAGCCTTCGGCTTTGCCGGCGCCGACAATCGTATGAATCTCGTCGATAAACAGAATAATTCTGCCATTGGATTTTTCAATTTCGTTCAGAACGGCCTTCAGACGTTCTTCAAATTCGCCGCGGAATTTCGCGCCTGCGATCAGCGCACCCATATCCAGCGCAAAAATGGTTTTGTCCTTCAGGCCCTCCGGGACATCTCCCGCGAGAATCCGCTGTGCCAGGCCTTCCACTACAGCTGTTTTGCCGACCCCCGGCTCCCCGATCAGAACCGGATTGTTCTTGGTTCTTCTGGACAGAATCTGAATCGTATGACGGATCTCCGAATCCCGGCCGATCACCGGATCCAGCTTGCCTGCCCGGGCATCCTCTACCAGATCCCTGCCGTATTTGTTCAGCGCATCATAATTGCCTTCCGGATCGGAGCTGGTCACACGCTGGTTGCCTCTTACTTTGGACAGGGCCTGCAGGAATGCCTCTCTGGTAATGTTATATTTCTTAAAGATGGCGGACGAAGGAGAATTCTTTTCATCCAGCAGCGCCAGATACAGATGCTCCACGCTGACATATTCATCCTTGAATGTCTTCGAAATGTTCTCCGCCTCGACCAGAAGACGGCCGTATCTCTGGGAGGCAAACACCTGCCCGCTGCCGGCTCCGCTGACCTTCGGCATCCGGTCCAGCGCATTCTGCACATCTGCCGTAATGCTTTCCCCGGAAACATTCATATAATCCAGCAGCTTTTTGATCAGTCCCTGGTCCTGTTTCAGGAGAGCCATGTGGAGATGCTCCCCGTTCAGTTCCTGATGGCCTTCCGCTGCCGCGATATTCTGCGAATCCACAATCGCTTCCCTTGCTTTCTCTGTGAATCTTTCAAAATCCATACACTATCATCTCCTTTATAACAGAAGCCTGAGGACCTTAAGCTCCGGCTTTCCGCTTCAATCTGCCGCTTCGTCCCGGACAAGCAAATTTGTCGGGAGCGCCGCTCCGATTTAAATGAATCCGCCGTTCTCTCCCTGCCTTCCGCCGCCTGCTTCCCCATATAATAAAAGAAACAGACAGCCTGCAGAGGAGAACCGCGGCTGCCTGTGATACTTTCTGTAATCCGAAGTCTGCCGCATTATCGACCTCTTCGGTTTCATTGATACCCTATTGAACGAATTGTAAACTGAAAAAAACTAAAAAAAGAGATTTATCAGCGTATTGTAGCACCAGGTAACCGCCGGCGTCAGGACCACCGACGTCGCGTCCAGTATAATCAGGATGATCAGAATCATTGGACCCAGCTGGTAAAGGCGCGGATACCACGGTTTGGTATCCAGCCGGAACAATTGGGTAATGATCCCGAACCCGTCCAGCGGCGGCACCGGCAGAAGATTGAAAATCATCAGCACCAGATTGATCTGCACACAGCCGATGAGAATCTGCAGGATCACATTCCCCGCTTCCGTCGCGGCAAAGGATCCGGCATTCTTGTAATACACACTCAGAATCCCGGTGAAAATCACGGCCAGCACCAGGTTCATCGTCACGCCCGCCAGCCCGACAATAATCTCATCCCGCCTGCGGTGCTTATACCAGCGGGGATCAATCTGCACCGGCTTACCCCATCCGAAACCGAACAGCAGCAGGGATATAAACCCGATGGGATCAATGTGGGCTGCTGGATTAAGAGAAACCCGGCCCTGCAGCTTCGGTGTCGGATCGCCCAGCTTCATGGAAGCGAAGGCGTGGCCGAATTCATGGAAGGACAAGCCGATAATAATCCCCGGCAGGATCAGCAGTCTGGCCAGTACATATTCTGTGATTCCGCTCATTGCATCATTCCTCCTGAATGAAAAAAGAGCCGCGGCATACTGCCTCGGCTCCATGGTAATCTTTACTGAAAACGAAGGCCGTACGCCTTACTTTGTTCTCATCTTAGCGGCCTTACCGGTTCTCTGTCTCATGAAGTTCAGCTTCGCTCTTCTTGCGAAACCGTGTCTGACAACTTCCACGCGGTCGATCATTGGGGAATGAACCGGGAAAGTCTTTTCCACGCCAACGCCGGAGGAAATCTTTCTTACAGTGAAAGTTCTGTTGATTCCGCCGTTCTGCAGCTTCAGAACGTATCCTTCGAACATCTGGATTCTTTCCTTGTTGCCTTCCTTGATCTTGATGTAGACCTTAACCGTATCGCCTACCTGTAATTCAGGAATATCGTCTCTTTTGTAATCCTGTTCAATTGCTTCAATGATATTCATTACTATATCCTCTCTCTATTTCAGACGTTCTTAACATGAACAGGGGGTCAATGCCTCATCCTGCGCGCGCCCCATGCGCGCCATGACAGCGGACCGTCCATAACATCAAAATTATACTATCCCGGAAACCTGCATGCAAGTCTTTTTTTATCCAAATGACAGCTTTTTTGACAGGCTCTCTCCCCTATGCCCGGGGATGTGTGCGGTCATATACTTCCTTGATCCGGTTTCGCGTGGCAGACAGATATCCCTGCAGCGCCGACGCATCTTCAAAACCCATGAGCTCCTGCAGCGACTTTAGATCCGCGCCATTTTGCAGCATGTGGACAGCAAAGGAGTTTCGCAGCACCTGCGGTGTGACATTCTGCGTAATCCCGGCCTCCTGGGTATATGAGCTGATAATCTTCCAGATCCCCTGCCGGGTCAGTTTGCCGCCGCGGAAATTGACAAACAGGTAATCACTGCCGGATGCAGTTTTCCTGTTTCCCTTTCTCTGCAGAAAAACCGGACGCGCCTGTTCTATGTACTGCTCCAGCGCTTTCCGGCACGGCCTCCCCAGTGGGATAATGCGCGCCTTGCCGTGTTCCCCGGTTATGTTCACGTAGCCGATACTGAGGTTTACCCGGTCGATCTTCAGATCGATCACCTCCGACACTCTCGCGCCGGTGCCGTACATCAGTTCCAGCAGCGCGCGGTCCCGCATCCCTTTTCCGGAATCGTCCGGCAGCGCCAGAAGCTGTTCAATTTCACCGATACTCAGGAACTCGATTTCTTTTTTCTCAATTCTGGGTGCCCTTACATTAACCGTAATATTATCAGAAATCGCACCCTCCCCGTAAAGAAAAGCCATGAAAGAACGCACCGCAGACAGTTTGCGGCTCATGGTGGAACGGCTGCGGCCGTTTTTCCAGAGATAACTCACATATTGCGATATATGCTCTTCAGTAATGTCCGCCGGATTGTCCGCTCCCCGTTCCTTCAGTACACGGATAAATTCCCGGACATCGCGCCGGTAGGCTTCCACGGTGTTGTCCGATTTCTTCTTTTCTTTAATGAGGGAATCTATGTATAACGATAAATACCCTTCCATATTTTCTCCTGTATTGTAATAATAAGTCCAGTACAAAATCTACCACAAGACTTCTGTAATTGCAATAGCTTTGCCCTATCCGGACGATAATTTTCAGAAATAAAAAAGACATTTTTCAAAACCGGATACAAAAACCATTCCTTTTAAGGTTTATCATATATAATGAATAGGAAATTGTGTGTACGCCGGGATACTGTACCTCCGGCTTCAGGAATATAATTATGAAAACATCGGACAATACAAATAACACTTTAAAAAATAAAATACGCCATCTGCTGCAGCTGGACCGTCCGCAGATCCGTATCGCGCACCGGGTGCGCACCAGCCGGGCCGGCATCGCTGCAGGCATTCTTCTGGGCGGATTGATGCTGCTGGTTACCTTTCTCCGCTGGGATGCCTTTT
>JAFWDF010000121.1 GCA_017534025.1 Bacillota bacterium | reverse complement strand
AGAAGGAAATCGAAACGATGCCGGATCGTGAAACACCATCAAATACAACCATATGACGGAATGCAAAATAATAAAAGGGGCTGTGAAGACTTGAGGATTCAACCTCATTTCTTCACAGCCCCTTTTTTTATTATAATAATATCTTTCGCTTACAGGAGTTCCTGCTTTTCTCCATTTTTGCTCCATACGCCGATTTTCCTCAGCACCAGAATCAATGCAATCACCGTGATGACAAAGACCACAATCGCGCAGACCAGCATCGGAAGCAGGTAATTCGCATACGGCAGGGCCATAACTGCCTCTTCATTTATGTTCTTTGGATCGAACTCGTTTCCAAGGATGGAAAGCATGCCGATTAAGAACATATCAAATACAGTATGGGCCAGTACAGGGACCGCCAGGGAAAGCACATCATACCGGCGCTCTTTGGTCACACGGGCTTTTCCGTAATAATACCCCATGATTGCCTGAAACAGAAGATGGCCCGGTATAAACGCGCGAGCTATATTTGCGTCACCGCTGACGAGGAACTCCAGATCCTCCATCAGGGTAAACCCGATCCCGGTCACAACAGCCGCAATGATTACATCCAGCCAGCATTTCACTTCGGCGTTATTCCGGATAGCAAGCCGGAACATGATGTATTTAATAATCTCTTCCGCCAGCGCCGCCGTGATCAGTGCCGTCACAAAACCGCTCAGAAGCGGATTCATGCCGAAAAATGTATCCCGGTCGAGTGGTAAAACGGACATAATTCCCACGCCCAGAACCAGTCCGAGCGCTCCCAGCAGCAGGAACTTTACCAGCGACTTTTTAGAAAACGGTTCCCCGGTCTTCTGTTTTAAAAGCCATTTCAGAATAAGAAAACATACTGCGAATTGCACAAGCATTACCAAAAAAGGCATTTTCATCCCTCCATATTATGATCAAATTACCAATAATAATTATACTACCGATTGTCAATCCGTTCCGGATAGAGATCGTGCATTTCCAGCCGCCTGCGCGCGACTTTCTCCCAATCGCTTCCCGGCCTGCCGTAATTGCAGTAAGGATCGATGGAGATCCCTCCCCGCGGCAGAAACTTTCCGGTCACTTCAATATACCGCGGATCCATCAGTTCGATCAGGTCGTTCATAATGATATTCACGCAGTCTTCGTGAAAGGCACCATGGTTCCGGAAACCGAACAGATACAGTTTCAGGGACTTGCTCTCCACCATCCGGATGTCAGGGACATAAGAAATATACAGCGTTGCAAAATCCGGCTGTCCGGTGATGGGACAGAGGCTGGTGAATTCCGGGCAATTGAACTTTACGAAATAATCCCTTCCCGGATGCTTGTTTTCGAAGGTCTCCAGCAGAGACGGATCGTACTCGGCCGGATAGGACACATGCTTATTTCCCAACAGTGTCATCCCTTCTTTTTCTCTCTCATAAAAATCCATAGGTTTTTTCGTTCCTCTCATATGCTTCAGGCCTTCAGCGCGTTGCTGCTGCGCCCGGTCTATTCCTCCATCCGGATCTGTGCCAGCAGCGCCGGCTCTTCCCGGAATCTCCCCCGCAGTGTCGTGGTATAGGTCACCGATGCCGGTTTTTTAATGCCTCTGGCAGTCATGCAGCTGTGGCATCCGCTGATCAGTACCGCCACGTCTTCACTTCCTGTGATCTTTTGAATGATCTCCGCGATATCACTGCCGATCCGCTCCTGCAGCCGCAGGCGTCTGGAAACCATATCCGCCACCCGGGCAATCTTGCTCAGGCCGATCACCCGCTCCTGCGGCAGGTAGGCCACCGTGACCTTCATATCATACATCAGCGCCATATGATGCTCACAGAAGCTGGACACCTCGATATCCCGCACCACCACCATATCGCCGCCGTCGCCGCCGTATTCAAAGGTCTTGCTGAACATCGCCGCAATCTCATCATTCGTATACTGTGTGCCGGCAAACACTTCACTGTACATGCGCGCCACCCGTTCCGGCGTCTCGCGCAGGCCTTCCCGCTCCGTATCCTCGCCCAGAGCTTCCAGAATTCCTTTAATATGGTAAGCGATCTTTTTTTCATCTATAGCCATTGTTATACCCCTCTCCTGTCTGGATCCCAGACAATCTTATGCAGCTGGAGATTCAGCCGCACGCCGTTCAGACGGTTTGCCAGAAGAAAATCCACAATTTCCACCGGTTCGATCCGTCCGAACACAGGACTGAAAAACACATTGCATTTTTCTGCCAGGTCAAAGGTGTTAATGATCCGACAGGCCGTTTCCATGTCTTCCCTGCCGGACACGACGAATTTCACAGAGTCCTCCGGTTCCAGATACTGATAATTCTCAGTATCCATAGCCGCTTCCATGCCGCTTCCCGGCAGCTTGTAATCCAGTGTGAAAACCGGTCTTCTCCCGCCGAAATCCAGAAACGGCCGGATGCTCACGCTGCCGTTGGTCTCGATCTCCACCCGGCGTGTGCCGTCCGCCAGCAGGCTCTCCAGCAGCTCTTCCAGCCCTTTCTGCAGCAGCGGTTCTCCCCCGGTCAGCGTCACATCCCGCAAACCGGCCTCCCGGACAAGCTCCATGATTTCCTGCACACCCAGCGCTTCATACGGCGCGTCCGGCGCATTCGCCCAGGCGGTATCGCAATAGGAACACTGCAGATTGCAGCTGGTAAAACGGATGAAATACGCCGGTTCTCCTGCTCTGGCTCCCTCGCCGTTAATACTGGCAAAATGTTCGGCCACCGGAAACAGCCGCGTACTCTCTGCCGAATTCTTTTCCATTAATAGTATCTCCCCCCTGCTTCTCCGGGCTCACTCTCTGTACATTGCCTGATTGTTCGGCGTTTCATAAACCCGGACGGTATCCGCTTCATAGCCTCTGGCTTTCATGCGGTTAAAGAAGTACCGGGCAAATTCTTCCGCCGTCGGCCGGAAATCAAACTCCAGCACCCGGAAACCCTCTTCCTGCAGGGCTTCCAGCGTTTTCTGCCGCAGACTGCCCCGCTCGATGATCAGACTGTGATCCAGATTGTCCGCTTCGGCTTTCAGATCATTCTTCACATCTCCGAAATCGACCAGCATGCCGCGTTTCGGGCCGGCATCCGCCAGCTCGTCCCCGCGGATCGTCAGCACCACCCGCCAGCGGTGGCCGTGAATATTGGCACATTTTCCGTCATACCCGGCGAGAAAATGCGCTGCGTCAAAACTCGCTTCTGTTTCCAGATAATACATACGTTATTTCCTGTTCCGCAAATAGAAAAAGGGCGCCGTCAAGGCACCCGAAATAAACCTGATTACGCGTAACGCCGCGGCATCAGCGGGTCCCGGTTTTGTTTAAGGACAGGAAGGTACCAATGAACTGTCCTAAAAAAGTATTATAAATACGTCCGCTCATTACTGTCAAGCAAATTCCCGGATGTTCCGCACAATCTCTGTGATGATGTCCACCCGGCTGAACGGAGTAACCAGATAGTATCCGTCGACGTACGGATGCATGCGGCGGGCGATATCCGTGGATATTTCAACAGCCAGCTTCGTGCATTCCGCTCTGTCCCGGCCCTCATACCGGCGGATGATGTCCTCCGCCACTTCAATGCCGCTGATTTCACTGTTCATGAACCGTGCATTGCGGCTGCTCACCACGGGAATAATGCCGCCCAGGATCCTGCATTCCAGCTCTTCCCTGGCTCTTTTCAGGTTTTCCAGCGCCTGTTCGGTCAGCACCGGCTGCGTCAGCAGGCAGGCTGCGCCGTTCTCAATCTTGCTCTTCGCCATATTGATCTGGGACTGGAAATTCCGCGCGTTGACATTCAGGGCGCCGAAAATCCGGAACGGGACGCTCAGTTCATTTTCATTCAGAGACTTTACAAAACGGGTCAGCATCCTGGAATTGTACTGATACACGGACTTCACTTCATCCCTCTCTGCGGAAGGAATCGGGTCTCCGGTTACCAGCAGGACATTGTTGACCCCTTCCATGGAAAGGCCCAGCAAAAGCGCTTTGGTAGCGTTAATGTTCCGGTCCCGGCAGGTCAGATGAGGGATGGTATCAATATCCAGCTCCCGGCGCAGTTTGCACGCCATGATGCTGGAATCCATCCGCGCCCGGGCGGTCGGACAGTCCGCCAGCGTAATCGCATCCACCCCGGCGGCTTTCAGCTGCCAGGCGCCTGCCATGAAGGATTCCCCGGTGGAATCTTTCGGTGTATCGAATTCCACGGCAATGACCTTGCTGCCGGCTTCGATCTTTTTCCACAGCCGGTTGGACTCCGGGCCAGCGGCTTTTTTCATTGCCGGCCGCACCTTCGGCGGCGCCGCCTCCGCACCTTTTCCGCTGCGCACGGCCTGAGACAGCTCCCGGATAAACGCCGGCGTGGTGCCGCAGCAGCCGCCCAGTACGGAAACTCCCGCACCGGCTATTTTCATCATCTGCTCCGTGAAGAAACCCGGATCGCCTTCGTACACCACGCGGCGCCCGAACACTCTCGGGTATCCGCCGTTCGGCATGGCGCACACCGCTGCGCGCTTCACCGGAGCCTGCTGCAGCAGGCTGTTCATATGCAGGGCGCTGAGAATACAATTCAGCCCCACCGCATCAATCAGTCCGGAGGACGTCATCTCCCGGAACAGATCCAGATAATAAAACCCTTCCCGGGAATACCCGTCTGTCTGCACCGCAAAAGACACCATGACAAATGCCTCCGGCACCCTTGAGCGGATGTACTCCGCCGCCTCCCGGATCCCGAAACAATTGCTGTTGGTCTCAAACAGGAAATCCGTCACATTCTCCGACAGAAACACATCGATCATCTTCCGGTAAATCTGTGCCGCGTACTCTCCGTCCGTTCCGGTCAGAGGGCCGAGGTCCGCCAGAATCCCGGTCTCCCGTCCGGCCTCTTCCGCCGCTTCTTTCGCAATCCGGCACCCTGCCCGGATCACCTCCGCGTATTGTTCTCCGGAAAAAGCCTCATTCACAGGGTTTGCGGAGAATGTATTTGTTTTAATGACCTCCGCGCCGGCTTCGATGTATTCCTTATGAATAGAACGGACCGCTTCCGGCATCTCCAGATTCGCATATTCGCAGGGATACGGAAAATCCGGATACTGCTCGGAAAAGTACGTGCCCATGGCGCCGTCCAGTATCAGAAACCCGTTCTTCAGCTTTTCATTAATTGTCATCTCTCATCCCCCGGTTCCCGCTGCGCGGTCTTCTCAGTCTGCAGAAGGGCCGGCATTTTTCACGGCCTCCGGCATATACGGATACTTTGTTTCAAAGTTATCCCGGAACATGCGCGCCAGATCCGCCGCCGTTCTGTCATAGGCCGCCTTGTCTTCCCAGGTATCCCGCGGATTCAGAATTTCCGAAGGCACCCCCGGGCAGGACTGCGGCACATCCAGACGGAACCGCTCATTGTGTGCGTATTCCACCGATTCCAGAGAACCGTCCAGCGCAGCGTTGATCATGGCTCTGGTGTAGCGCAGTTTAATTCTGGATCCGGTCCCGTAGGATCCTCCGGACCAGCCGGTATTGACCAGATAAACCTGTGTATGGTATTTATCCAGTCTCTCGCCCAGCATATCCGCGTACACCTTTGGATTCATCGGCATGAACGGCTGCCCGAACAGAGTGGAGAAAGTCGGCTGCGGTTCTTTGATGCCGCGCTCCGTGCCGGCCAGCTTCGAGGTAAACCCGGTCACAAAATGATACATCGCCGCTTCCCGGCTGAGCCTGGAAATCGGAGGCAGCACGCCGAATGCATCTGCCGTGAGGAAAATCACGACCTTCGGAATCCCGCCGACGCCCGGAATAGCCGCATTGCTGATGAATTCCACCGGATAACCGACCCGCGTATTTTCCGTCAGCGAAGCATCCGCGTAATCCGGCACTCCGGTTTCCGGATCCATCACCACATTTTCCACCAGACTGCCGAAGCGGATGGCTCCGTAAATCTCCGGTTCTGCTTCCGGATCCAGGTTGATGCACTTTGCATAGCAGCCGCCTTCAAAATTAAAAATACCATCGTCGGACCAACCGTGCTCGTCATCCCCGATCAGGCTTCTTTCCGCATTGGCGGACAGCGTGGTCTTGCCGGTGCCGGACAGGCCGAAGAACACTGCGGATTCGCCGGTTTCTTTATCCATATTGGCCGAGCAGTGCATCGGAAGCACATTGTCTTCCTTCGGCAGCACATAATTCATCGTCGAAAAAATGCTCTTCTTGATTTCCCCGGCGTAGGCGGAGCCGGCGATCAGGATATAGTGCGCTTCATAATCAATGATAATGGCCGCTTCCGAATGAATGCCCAGCGCTTCCGGATCGCATTTGTATCCCGGCGCACAGAGAATGGTGAAATCCGGTTCACCGAACTGCTCCAGCTCCTCCTTCGTCGGGCGGATCAGCAGCTGGTGAATAAACAGATTCTGGCTGGCCAGTTCATTAATAACCCGGAATTTTCGCGTATATTTCGGATCTGCGCCGGCCATGCCGTCAAATACGAAGACTTCCTTATCATTAAAATATTCGATCATGCCGCTTTTAATGGTTTCGAAGATCTCCCGGGAGACCGGGCGGTTGACGCTGCCCCAGTCAATATCTTCGTGAATACCCGGTGTGTCCACGATATATTTATCGTCCGGGCTTCTTCCTGTATATTTACCGGTAGTCACAACAAGGGCACCCGTATGGCTCAGAGAGCCTTCGCCCCGCCGGAGCGCGGCCTCCACCAGCCGGGCAGGCGCCATATTTCTATATATTACTTTCGGGCTTTTCAGCCCCAGTTCATTAGCATTCAACATATAAATATATCTCCAGTTATTTCAGGGAAACGCTGATTACTGACCAAACCCGCCGGGAGCAGGAAATAATCAGCAGTTTCCTGCCCCGGTTTAAAAAATTGGGTAATCCATATCATTATATAGGTGAACGGCGTTTTTTGCAATTTTTCAAAAAATATTCATTACCATATTGACACACATATAATCCGGTGCTATATTTACTACGACAGCCGTAGTACGATAAACGTAGCAACGATAGACGTAACACCGACAGACGTTGCAACGATTAATAAAGTAATTCGTGTTTTCTGTATGGAACAGAGGAGTTGGTTCTTATGAAACAGAGCATCAGCAGCGATATCATTCGCGGCTACAACGACACAATCATCCTGTTCTTTCTGCGGGAAGCACCTTCCTACGGATACGAAATATCCAAAAAGATCCGTCAGCTCTCGGAAGAGAAATACGTGATCAAAGAGACTACCCTCTACTCCGCTTTCACGAGAATGGAGAAAAACGGGTACATCGAATCCTATCCGTACCAGGATCCGGATACCGGCAAGCGCCGGACGTACTACCGGATCACAGACGCAGGGCGGGAGTACTACTCTTCGCGCTGCCGGGAATGGGCGCTGACCAAAGAAGTCATAGAACGATTTATTGCAGATGAGGAGAGAGTGTAATGGAAATTATCAGAAATTATCTAGAAAGCATGTTTGCGCAGCTTCCGAACACCCCGGAAGTGATAAAAGCCAAACAGGAACTCCGTCAGATGATGGAAGACAAATATTCGGAACTGATCGCGGAGGGAAAAGCGGACAATGAAGCCATCGGAATCGTGATCTCCGAATTCGGCAATCTGGACGAGATTGCAGAGGAACTGGGCATCAGCCGCTATATCCTCCCGGAGGACACCGTCGCCACCCGGACCATTACCATGGAGGAAGCCCGGGATTATATGAACGACGTGCAGAAACGGGCCTTCTTACTGGCGCTGGGGGTATTCTTCTGCATCATCAGCGTGATGGGGCCGATCATCGGCGACACGTTCGAGTTCCGGACCCAGCTGCCAACCGCCCTGGGCATCGGCTTCATGTTCGCCAGTGCGGCCGTCGGTGTCGGGCTGATCGTATTCGGCGCCATGCTGATGAAACGCTGGAGCTTCCTGAATTATGAACCGTGCACCATCCGCATGGATACCATGGAGTATGTGCGCAGCCGCATCGACAGCATCCGGATTTCCCACGCCCTCATGATTACCATCGGGATCGTCCTCTGCATTGTCAGCGTCATCCCTGTCAGCGTGGCAGGCACATTCAATGTAAGCAAGGTGCCTCAGGAGATCGCCGCCGCCATGATCTTTTTACTGACCGGAATCGGCGTCTTTCTGATCGTCGCTTCCTCCGTAAGACACGCCGGTTTCAACCGCCTGCTCACCGTCAATGAAAAAGGCACCATCGGAGCCGCTTACGGCGCATACGACCGGGACGATATCCGGTATGAAAGTGACTTCCTCAACCACTGGATGCCGGTATACTGGCCGACGGTCACCTGCATTTACCTGATCATCAGTTTCCTGACCTTCCACTGGTGGAGCACCTGGATCATCTGGCCGGTGGCTGCCATTATTCACAAGCTCATCGGGTATCTGCTGGGAGAAAAGAAAGGCACCGGCCTGTAAAGCAGCGGCTGCCGGGCCATTAACACGACCGTGACCACGATTCAATAAATAATAGAAAAAAGCCGCGCTGCCGGCAGTAAAAAACCGGCACGCAGCGGCGGAACGGAGTCTGTTATGAAGAAAAATGTATATTTGGGAATACTGGCAATCATCACCACCGCCTGCATCCTGTTGGGAAGTATGTACCATTTCACCGATCTGTTCAGCTTCCGCGGCCATTCCTCCGGACGCGACAGCAAAACAGAAAGCAAAGCGGATATGACCGTGTTGGACGATATCGGTGAATTCCATTCCATCGACTGCGATATCGATATCGCGAGCCTGACCATCCAGCCCGGCGACAGCTATAACGTCAGCTGGCATTATAAAAATGATAATGAACCGGAAGCCCGTGTTGAAAACGGCGTGCTCAAGCTGACCCAGAAAAGCCGGAACAACATCCTGAATCTGAAGCAGCTGGCAGGGATCCATGAAATGGATCTGAATGTCACCGTGCCGGCAGGCGCGCAGCTGGATGCGATTACCATCAAGGCGGATATCGCCGAAATCAGCGTACAGGGACTGAGCGCAAAAACCTGCACCATTTCAACCGATGTCGGGGATATTGATCTTGCGGGACTGAAGATCCCGAATCTGAGCGTTTCCTGCGATACCGGCGATGTGGATATCAACACCTCTGAATTTACAATGCTCAGCGTCGAATCCGATGTCGGGGATATTGATATCGATACGATCGATGATCCGGCCGCTTATTCGATGGATCTGAAAACCGACGTCGGCACCGTCGAAGTGAACGGCAACGATCACGGACGTCATTACCAGGCAGCCGGCAGCGGCGGAAAGACCATCACCGTCACCACCGATACGGGCGAGATTGAAATCGACTGATTCTTATTCACTGAGAACCATCAGAGGATTTCCACCTCTGCCCCGCTGTCCAGCATATACAGCATCGTTCTGGCCACCGGTTCGCCGGTGGCTTTTTCTATTACTTCACGGTACAGCGCCAGCTGGCGCCAGTAGTTGTCCCGAAAACGGGCATACTCGTTTTCCGCATCCCCCGGCAGTACCCGGTCCGTTTTGAAATCCAGAATCACCATGCCCTGCTCATCCCGGAAGACGCAGTCAATAATCCCCTGGATCAGTATTTCCTCCGGCAGCATACGGCGGATTTGCTCCGCAATGTCCGCATCTTCTGCCATGGCGATTAATTCCGCGGAACGTTTTTTTAATGTAAAGGCCCATTCCCGCCGCAGCATCTCCGCGGCGGCAGCCCGCCGGCCGGTTTCCGAGCGGAAAAAGGCCGCGATGGAAGCGGTTCGAACAGCATCGGCTTTCCGCCCGGTAAATACGCCTTTTTCTTCCAGTTCGCGCGTAAAGGCTTTCACGGATTCTTCGGTATGTTCCTGTGAAAACGGGATCAGCTCCAGCACCTTATGCGTCAGCGTCCCCCGAAGCGCCGGCGTGACGGGTTCTTCTTCCCGCAGAAATGCCGGAACCGCATAATTCTCCGGCGGTTCGGACATGGCAGCTTCAACGTCTGCCCGGGCAGTTTCCGAATCCTTCTGTTCCAGTATTTCCGCAAAAGCCGGATCATGTTCTTCATCGGCCAGCTTAACCCGTTCCGGCCGCAGATCCACACCGTCCCGCAGAGCGCGGTTCAGCTCCGTGACTGTATATTTGGATTTGGAAATCACAAACGGCATAAACGGATACTGATAATCAAAGCGTTCCTGAATCTGTCCGATCAGTCCCTCCTCATCCCGGAAGGAAGGAAAACCCTGCTCCAGTTCTTCCTTCAATGCAGCTGCCGATACCGCCTCCTCCGCTGCCGCTGCAGACAGCTCCGCCCGGTCGTGCAGCACCGTGTCCAGACCGGCGTACACCCGGTACGGCATGATCCAGTCCAGGAAACAGCCGGCATGCAGACGGTCCGGTTTCATGCCCAGATCGTACTTATCCATTTCCTCCGGCAGATCCTTTAAAGAACCTACCATTACCAGTTCATCCACTGCACGCGTCAGGGCAACATACAGAATGCGGGCCTCTTCCGCCAGACTTTCGTTCTTCAGCACGCGGTCGATCACCGTTTGCGGAATCGTCGTGGAATAGGCAGTCCGTTCAGGATCTACATATTGCAGACCCAGTCCCAGGTCTTTATGCAGCGAAAGGGCCGGAATCCCGGCGTCTTTATTAAAACCTCTGGCCAGATCCGTCACAAAAACAATCGGGAACTCCAGTCCCTTGCTCTTGTGAATGGTCATGATGCGCACCATCTGCCGGGCATCGCCGGTATTGCCGGCCTGCGGAATCCGTACCCCCCGCCGGCTGACCTCCTCCGCGTAATGAATAAAACTGAACAGTCCTTCGCCCTGCGCTTCCGAGAAGTCTACCGCCTTGTCCACCAGCGCCCGCAGATTGGCCGCCCGGTGGTCGCCGCCCGGCAGGGCGGAGACATAGTGCAGATATCCGGTTTCCGTCATCAGATAGCGGATGAGATCCGGCAGCGGCATATAACGGGCATCCCGGCGCCACCCATCCAGCTTTGCCAGCACGGCCGCACATTTTTCGGACAGAGGATCCGTTTCAGCGTCCGCCGTATCCTCCGTCTGCGTTTTTCCCCCGGCCTGCTCCGCGCAGGCAAGGAAGGCATCGCTGTAGGAAAGGCGCGGCCCGCCCTCCTGCCGGCTGCGCAGACGAATATCGGCCAGTTCATCAATAGTAAAGCCGAAAATCGGCGAACGAAGTACGCTGAGCAGTGGAATATCCTGCCGGCGGTTATCAATGACCCGCAGCAGATTCATGAACACGTCGATTTCATTCGTCTGGAAATAGCCTTCTCCGTCTTCGATGTAGACCGGGATGCCCCGGTCGGCCAGCGCTTTGGCGTATACATCGGAACGATTGCGGGTCCCCCGCATCAGAATGACGATATCGCCGTACTGCACAGGCCGCGTCAGACCGGTCTTCCCGTCAAACAATTCTCTGCCCAGGCGTTTCTCCACCAGCTCTGCAGTCACCAGTGCCTCCAGCTCGGATTTTTTCAGTTCTGCAATCTCCTCATCCAGTTCTCCGTCCTCCGGCACGGCTGCGTCCACCAGATGCAGCGAAGCCGATCCTGCCGGTTCGCCCGGAATCTCCGCGCCCTTGATCAGGGAAGCGGCTTCATCGTAACGGATCCCGCCCAGCTTCTCATCCATTACATGGGAGAAAATGCCGTTTACGGTATGAATAATCTGCTGCCGGCTGCGGAAGTTCCGGTTCAGGTCGATGCGGATTCCGGCGGCCGGGTCATTAACAAAAGAATTATATTTACGGACAAAGATATCCGGATCCGCCAGGCGGAATTTGTAGATGCTCTGCTTGACGTCGCCTACCATGTAGACGTTGTCCCCGCGGCTCACCAGACGGATGATCTCCTCCTGCAGCACACTGCTGTCCTGGTATTCATCGATAAAAATATACTGATAATGATTCCGCAGCGCTGCTGCGGCTTCCTCATGCCGCAGGATCCGAAGAGCCTCATGCTCGATGTCATTGAAATCCATCAGTGACAGGCGCTGCTTCTCCTCCGTAAACCGCTGGTGGAACTCTTTCAGGAGATCCAGCAGATACAGCGCGTACGGATAAGTGTCGTTCATGCGGGCGACGGCCTCTTCCAGCGGCACACCGCTGATCAGCGCGGCCAGCTCCTTGACCTGTTTCTTCCCGTCGTCCCGGAGTTTGCCGACCATTTTTTTAATGTCTTCGTAGGATTCCTTATCCTCTTTGGCCGGAGAATAGCGGCTCCATGATATGCGGCTGAGAGCGTCCGCCGCTTCTTCGTCTTTCATGGAATCGAAAAGAGCCCGTATTCCCTCGAGCTGATCCAGATCGGCTGCCGCCTTCGCCTCCAGGCTCGGCAGATCGCAGACCAGGTCATACACCCGCCGGAACCGGTCCAGAATGCTGTCAAAATCCAGGATGAGCTGCTCCCGGTGCGCCCGGAAGAGCGCGCTCTGCCGGAATTCCTCCGGATCGGCGGAAAGGATTTGCGCATGCTGTTCAAACCAATTCTGCGGTTCCGGGAGACTCATGGCAAAATCATATGCCGTGAGGATCAGAGAACGCACCTTTTGCTCACTGCGCAGATCGGAATACCGGTTCATAAAATCCAGAAACGCCTGGCCTCCGGAGGCAAACCGCTCCTCCAGCAGTTCATCCAGACAGCGTTCACGCAGAATGCTCCCCCGCCCTTCGTCACAGATGGAAAATCCGGCATCCGCACCGGTAATATAGAAGAACCGGCGGATGACATTCATGGAGAATTTATGGAATGTGGAAATATCCGCGGACCCGGCCATACGGATCTGCCGGCGCAGACGCGCGCGTTCCGCCGGTGCAGTATCCTCACTGTCCGCAGCGGTCCGCAGCGCCTTCAGTATTTTCTCTTTCATCTCGGCGGCTGCGGCATTGGTGAACGTAACCACCAGAATGCGGTCCAGCGGTACTTGCCGGTCCACCACCAGCCGCTTGATCCGTTCCGTCAGTACGGCGGTTTTGCCGGATCCGGCCGCCGCTGAAACCAGAATATTATTCCCTGTCTGCGATATTGCCTGTTCCTGTTGTTCAGTCCATTTCATATTATATTAATGCGCCGGCGACGCGGCTCTCCTACTATTGTTGATGCGCCGGCGACGCGGCTCTCCCTCCGGATTTCTCAGTGAATCATTATTAACTATTTTACCACATGCAAAACAGGATGTCTTTGCCGGTGAATTCTTTGCCCGAACCGGGCGGATTCTGTGATACAATGAGTTAGCCGGAAAAAACAGATTTCCGGCACGGTCTATGCCGTCCGACCCGACGGCAGAATGGAGATAAGAATGAATAAAACTACAACGATGTTAATGATCCTGGACGGATTCGGTTACAACCCTGAGACCAGAGGCAATGCCATTGCGGCAGCCAATACACCGAATATAGATGCGCTTCTTGCAAAATATCCTCATACGCTGCTCGGCGCCAGCGGTTCTTCCGTGGGGCTGCCGGACGGACAGATGGGCAATTCGGAAGTAGGCCACCTGAATATCGGCGCCGGCCGGATTATTTACCAGGATCTGTCCCGCATCACCCGCGCGGTGGCAGACCGCTCGTTTTTTGAAAATGAAGTACTTGTCAACGCTGTGGATTCTGTAAAACAGCAGGGTGCGCTGCATCTCATGGGACTCCTGTCCGATGGCGGCGTGCACAGCCACATCGATCATCTTTTTGCGCTGCTGGATCTTGCCGATGAGCACGGCGTACAGAATGTTTACGTGCACTGTTTCCTGGACGGCAGGGATGTACCGCCGAGCTGCGCTCTCACATATATTGAACAATTGGAAGCTAAACTGGCGGCCTGCGGCGGGAACCGGAAGATTGCTACCATCTCCGGGCGCTATTATGCCATGGACCGGGATAAGCGCTGGGAACGCGTGGAACTGGCCTACGATGCGCTGACCCTCGGCGAAGGGCGCCTCGCCGATACGCCGGCAGAAGCGATCCGCCTGGCCTATGAACAGGGCGAAACCGATGAATTTGTCCGCCCGACGGTCATCCGCGGCACGGATGGCATCATCCGGGACGGCGACAGTGTCATCATGTATAATTTCCGGCCGGACCGTGCACGGGAAATCACCCGCGCGCTCTGCGATCCGGAGTTTGGCGGCTTCTCCAGAAAAGCATTTCCTTCACCGCTGACCCACGTCTGCATGACGGAATACGAAGCCGGCATGCCAAATACCCGGCTGGCCTATCCGCCGGAACACCACAGCAATACGCTGGGAGAATACATGGCTTCGCTCGGCCGCACGCAGCTTCGCCTGGCGGAAACCGAAAAAATATGCGCACGTTACGTTCTTTATGAATGGCGGCGTGGAAGAGCCGAATCCACAGGAAGACCGGATACTGATTCCGTCTCCGAAAGTGGCTACTTACGATCTGCAGCCGGAAATGAGCGCGTACCTGCTCCGCGACAAAGCAGTGGAAGCCCTGGAATCCGGAAACTATGACCTGATTATTATGAACTTCGCCAACCCGGACATGGTTGGCCACACCGGCATTTTCGAAGCTGCAGTTGCTGCCGTCGAAGCAGTGGACAGCTGCGTCGGCGCCATCGTTGAAACCGCACAGAAGACCGGGGCATCGCTGTTTATCACTGCAGACCACGGCAATGCCGACACCATGATCGACGAAGAGGGAAAACCGATCACCAAGCATTCCACCAACCCGGTTCCCGCTATTGTCATTCTGCCGCCGTACGACGGTTCGCCGGATCTGCAGCTCCGCGAGGGCGGCATCCTGGCGGACATTGCACCGACGCTGCTGGAGATCATGAACATCCCGCAGCCGGACGAGATGACCGGAAAGAGCCTGCTGGTGAAATAGAATTGCCGGGTGCCGCTTCCATTCTGCGGCACCTGCAAATTCGCCAGACTAAAGGAGCTGCTGCACCAGACATCTAATGTTTAGTGCAGCAGCCCCTTTATTTTTTCATTATTCTTATTGTCACGCCTGAACATCTTCCACAATGGAAATCGTATCCCCTTTGCGGACCGTGCCTCCACGGAGCACCTTCGCAAACACGCCTTCCCGCGGCATGATGCAGTCGCCCACCAGATGGAAAATCTGACAGTGGCTGTGGCATTCTTTACCGATCTGTGTCATTTCCAGAAGCACATCGCCAATCTGAAAAACAGTGCCCAGCGGCAGTTCGCGGAAATGGTACCCTTCTACGACCAGGTTCTCACCGAATGCACCGAACTCGACCTGTCCGCCCCGGCTGCGAAAATCCTCAATCTGCTCCAGGCCCAGCAGGCTGACCTGCCGGTGCCATTTTCCTGCATGGGCATCGCCCTGCAGTCCCCAATCTTCCACAATCACCGTTTCCGGTATTTCATGTTTCTGTGTTCCCTTTTTTTCACTTATACAAATAGCGCGAATAATTCCCATTCCGGTTCCTTTCTTTCTGATCATACGGCAATCCGCCGGATCTATTTCACGGTTCCATTATATTCCTATCCGCCTATTGTGTAAATGGGCGTATTTGAATTCTTTTTAAAAACTGTCTCTCCGAATGCCGGTACATGTTTTAATGATCTGCTCCGCGATCCGCAGTACACAGAACTCAGGATTCTACTATCGTCGGATTCTCATCTGCCGGCATCAGCCGCATGCAATTGGCCGTACCGGATGCCATCAGCCAGTTATCCGGATCCCTCACCTCTGCATGGGCGACAATCACTCTTCGGCCTATGCTGATCACTTTCGCTTTAACAAAAATGTGATCAATCTCCCTGGCAATCCCCCGGATAAAATTAATCTTCAAATCCATGGT
>JAFWDF010000120.1 GCA_017534025.1 Bacillota bacterium | reverse complement strand
GACGATCTGCGGCGGGGAATTGAACCGCTGCGGCAGGCCGGCGCCTTCGGCATGGCAATGGGACTGGCCGAATCATTAGCAGCATCATTATCATTAACATAAACGAAAGGAACCGTAGTATGGGAACAAAGCATATGAACTACTGCATGACCTGCGGTACGAAGCTTGAACTGAAGACGCTGAAGGGAGAAGGGGAGATTCCGTACTGTGAACAGTGCGCGGAATTCAAGTTTCCTATTTTCAGTACTGCCTGCAGCATGATCGTAATGAATCCCGAACAGTCTAAGATTCTCCTGATCAAGCAGTACGGCATGGACGACTATATTCTCGTTGCAGGCTATATCAGCAAGGGAGAAGATGCGGAGACTACTGCCCTGCGGGAAATCCGGGAGGAACTCGGCGTAGACTCGGCATCGCTGCGCTTCAACCGGACCCATTATTACGGGCCGTCCAATACCCTGATGATCAATTTCCGGGTGATTCTGGATTCCGAAGAAATCCATCCGAATGAAGAAATCGACTCCTACCAGTGGTTCACCCTTGAAGAAGCCAGGGAACATGTCCGTCCGGACAGCCTGGCACGGGATTTCCTGGAAGGTATGCTGGACGGAGAATATCATTTCCATGATGAGAAATACGGAAGAAAGGGCGACCGCTATACCGATGACTGAACCGACGATCAAACGCGCCGCCGAGCGGAACTGGACGGAAAAATACACGAGGAACTGCCCGCTTCCGCTGCAGGAGGAAATACTCATTAAAGACGGGCGCAGCGGCCTGGAGATCAGTACGGCGTATTATCCGGCCGGTTACAATACTGTGCTGCACCGTCATACGATCGCGCACGGGATGTATGTACTGAGCGGCCGGCTGCAGACGAGTGAAGGAATACTGGAACCGGGTGATTTTATCTGGTATCCGGAAGGCGCAGCCATGGAGCACGGCGCCCCGCCGGATTCTGACTGTACCGTACTGTTTATTACCAACGGCCCGTTTGATATTGAGTATTTGCAGCAGGAAAAGGATCATGAAGAGAAATAGAACGACAGTATGGTTCATAGTACTGCTGGTATTGTTCACATGGGCGGTTCCGGAGGCATTTGCGGAGGAACCGGACGGGCCGGCAGGACATGGCCCCCGTACCCTGATGCAGATTGTATCCGAAACAATCAAAGACGAACAGCAGGCCGTCGAAGATGCGTTGCAGAACATGTCGTCCGAACAAAAGATTCTGCAGCTGTTTGTGGTGGATCCGGAGGAGCTGGATCCCGGCGTCTGGCGTGTCACGGCAATGAGTGACACAATCCGGAGCCGGCTGAAGGAGTATCCGGTTGGCGGAATTATTTTTTTCGCCGATAATCTGGAAACGCCGAAGCAGACCCGCGCTCTGGTGACTGCCATCCGGGATTACGCAATGGAACAGACCGGTCTGCCGCCGATCCTGTGCGTGGATGAAGAAGGCGGACGGGTTGCCAGAGTGTCGAACAATGACGCCTTCGGACTGCAGAAAACGGGCGCCATGAATACGATAAGCGCGGAAGAAGATGCGCAGAAGGCCGGATACTATATCGGCTCCTATCTGTATATGCTCGGGTTTAACATGAATCTGGCGCCGGTGGCGGACGTCCTTACGGTGAGTGATAATACCAGCATTGGCGACCGATCCTTCGGATCGGATCCGCAGACGGTTGCCCGGCTGGCCGGCGCGTATTCGCACGGGCTGCATGCCGCCGGCATCCTGAGCACGTACAAGCATTTTCCGGGGGACGGTGCAACGGCCTCCGATACGCACAACGGATTCGCCTACACGGAAAAATCACTGCAGGAACTGAACAGCTGCGAACTGGTGCCCTTTTCCGATGCACAGAGAAACGGGGCCGATGCGGTCATGACAGCACATATATCCCTGCCGGGAGTCACCGGGGATAATACACCGGCCTCTCTGTCCCGCGCCCTGACGACGGACCTGCTGCGCAAATCCCTGGGGTACAAAGGCCTGATCATAACAGACTCCCTGGAGATGGGCGCCATCATCCAGAATTATACTTCTTCGCAGGCCGCTGTGGGTGCAGTGAAGGCCGGCGCGGACCTGATTCTGCAGCCGGATGATTTCCAGGAAGCCATGTGGGCCCTGAAACAGGCCGTCGACAGCGGAGAGATTTCCAAAGAACGGCTGGACGAATCCGTGCGCCGCATCATTGCCGCGAAACGCGGGATCATGAGAACGATGGGATATATTACGAATTCTTAATTTGTAATCTGTTATTTTGACAACTTTATTACGTTAATATATAATATGGTTGTACAATTATCGTCAGCCTGCGGCCATTTGGTCCGGGCAGTCAGGATACCCCGGCGCTTCAGCTGTTTTTCTGCGCCGGAGTAGGAACTTTTTATGGGAGGAAAAAGAAATGAAACTCAGAAAAGTACTTGCGGTATCGGCAGCTCTCGTCATGGCGCTTACGGCGTTCACCGGATGCGGAAGCAATTCCTCTGCACCGGCGGATTCCGCTTCGGCTCCGGCTGAGAACGGAACTTACCGCATCGTAACAGACACCACATTTGCTCCGTTTGAATTCACCAATGACAAGGGCGAATTTGTGGGTATTGACGTAGATCTGCTGGACGCGATTGCGAAAGACCAGGGATTTGAGTATCAGCTGGATTCCATCGGTTTTGACTCCGCTCTGACAGCGGTAGATTCCGGCCAGGCTGACGGCTTCATCGCCGGTGCCAGCATCACGGAGGAGCGGCAGCTGAAATTCGACTTCTCTGATAAATATTATGATTCCACCGTTTGTGCAGCGGTAAAGGCGGACAATGCAGCCGCTTCCCTCGACGACATCAAGGGCAGCGCCGTTGCCGTCAAGACCGGTACCATGAGTGCCAAGTGGGCGGAATCCATTGCGGATGAATATGGCCTGACCCTGACTTACTATGATGACTCTGCCATGATGTACGATGCAGTGAATTCCGGCAGCGCCGTTGCCTGCTTCGAAGATTTCCCTGTAATGGCTTACGGTGTTTCCCAGAACAACGGCATGAAGCTGCTGGTAGAGGAAGACGGTCCTGATTTCGCGACTCCGTACGGATTCGGCGTCAAGAAGGGTGAAAACGCGGAACTGCTCGCCATGTTCAATGCCGGTCTGAAGAACATTCAGGAAAACGGTACTTATGACGAGATCCTCGCTAAATATACTTCTGCTGAATAATTGAGTATATATAAGGAGAATTTGCCTTATGGATTTATTCAGAGTACTGACGGATGCCAGTCCGTTATTATTAAAAGGGTTGAGGATGACCGTAGGGATTACGGTAATGTCTCTCGTCCTGGCGATGATCCTGGGCGTATTCACCTGCCTGTTCGCCATCTCTGAGCGGAAAGCTCTGCGGCCGCTGCGCTGGCTGGCGGCATTCTACGTCTGGTTTATTCGAGGCACACCGATGCTGGTACAGGCGATGTATATCTTCTTCGCCCTGCCGCAGCTGCTGCGGCTCATCACCGGTGCCAATGTGCAGATCAGCGTATTTACAGCCAGTCTGGTTACCCTTACTATGAACGCCGGCGCATACCTCTCGGAAATCTTCCGTGGCGCCATCAATGCGGTCAATAAGGGGCAGATGGAAGCTTCCCGGAGTCTCGGGCTGTCCTACGGCCAGTCCATGACGAAGGTCATCCTGCCGCAGGCGGTGCGGATCTGTCTGCCGTCGCTGGTCAACCAGTGCATCATCACACTGAAGGACTCCACGATTCTGTACGCCATCGGGCTTTCCGAGATCATGTACTACGGAAAGATTTACGTGGGCAGAACGTTTGAGAGTTTAGCCACATACACATGGATCGCGATTTTCTTCCTGGCGGTGGTATCGCTCCTTTCCTTCATTTCCAAACGTATTGAAAGGAGGCTGTCGTTATAATGAGTGTGAATGAAAACATGAATGATAACGGAATCATGAACGCGGCGGAAGAAACGGCAGCGGAAATGCATCTGTCCGGAATAACAGGCGGCGTGAAAAAAGTCGACCGGAGCGATCCGAAGATCATCGTAAAGGGCCTGAAGAAAAGCTTCGGCTCACTGGATGTATTGAAAGGCATCGACGCGGAGATTGACGCGGGCGAGGTAGTCTGCGTCATCGGGCCTTCCGGTTCCGGCAAATCCACTTTCCTGCGCTGCCTCAATCTGCTGGAGACGCCGACCGGCGGAGATATCTACGTCGACGGCGACTGCATCACCGATAAAAACGCGGACATCAACAAGATCCGCCGTCATATCGGAATGGTATTCCAGCAGTTCAATCTGTTCCCGCACATGGATGTTCTGACCAACATTTCCATGGCGCCGATTACGCTGAAAGTGCTGAACAAAGCGCAGGCGGAGGAACGGGCGCGGGATCTGCTCCGGCAGGTGGGTCTCAGTGACAAGGAAACCTACAAGCCGGCGGATCTGTCCGGCGGACAGCAGCAGCGTGTGGCGATTGCCCGTGCGCTGGCCATGCATCCGGACATCATGCTGTTCGATGAACCGACATCCGCCCTGGACCCGGAAATGGTCGGGGAAGTGCTCGGCGTCATGAAACAGCTGGCCGCGGAAGGCATGACCATGGTAGTGGTAACACACGAAATGGGCTTTGCCAAGGATGTGGCAGACCGGGTATTCTTCATCGACGAAGGAATTATCCTGGAGCAGGGAACACCGGATGAGGTGTTTAACCATCCGAAGCATGCCAGAACCAAAACATTCCTCAATAAGGTTTTAACTTAAGTATTACTGGTAATGTGTGAGACAGCTTCCCCCGTGGAAGCTGTCTTTTGAAAGAGAGTATTTACAGGAGGCAACAGGCAATGAAATATGTGGTAGTGACCGACGGCAGATACCGCAGCGCGATCGCTGCCGTGCGGGCGTTCGGAAAAGCCGGTTACCGGGTGATTGTAACGCAGACGAGAACGGAATCCCCGGAAGAGCCTCCTGTTTTTCAGAGCCGTTTTGCGGAAGGACGCTGGATAGAAGGCAGCTGTGACGATAAAAAATATGCGGACCGGATGTACTGGCTCCTGGCGGAAATGGAGCGTCCGGTGCTGTTCTGTACCGGCGCGGCCACACTGAATGCCGTGGCCGGCCAGCGGGAACGGTTTTCCGCCGTCTGCGATTTTCTGATTGCATCGCCGAAAGTGCTGGATCAGCTGAACGACAAGGAAGCCGTGCATAAACGGGCGCTCAGCCTGGGACTGCCTGTGCCGGCGCAGTATGAAGGACTGCCGGACCGTTATCCGGTCGTTGTCAAACCGCACTGCGGCGAGAAGCTGGGGCTGAAGGCGCAGGCCCGCTATGCCATAGCGGAAAACGAAGAAGAATTCCAGACCATTATGAAACGGATGCGGCAGTATGATCCGGACCCTCTGGTGCAGGAAAAAGTGACCGGTGCCGGCAGCGGCGCCAGCCTGCTGATGGACCGGGACGGCCGGCTTATCAGCGCCATCTGCCACCGGCGGATCCGCGAATATCCATATACCGGCGGCCCGTCGACCTGCTGCGTCAGCTATTACGACGAAAAACAGATCGAAATCGCCCGGCGGCTGCTGGCGTCCTTTAAATTCACAGGGCTGGCCATGGTCGAATTCAAGGGTAACGCGATCCTGGAAGTCAACCCGCGGGTCTGGGGCAGCTTTCCGCTGACGGAAGCTGCGGGCAGCCCGTTCTGCGAGCATTATGCCCGGGCAGCACAGGGGGAAACCGTGGAATACACACCGCAGGATTACCGGACCGGCACGAAAATGCGTTTCTTCTTTAATGATCTGGCAGCCACACTGGACTGTTTCCGGCATGGAAAAGTCGGGGAGGGGTTCCGTGGTATCGCCGATTTCTTCCTTTGCAAAGAAGCGCTGCATGATCCGAAGGACCGCAAAGCCTACCGGAAATATCTCCGCAGCTATCTGCCGTTTTAAAGGATGATCCCATGAAAGCGAAACTCGATCTCCACATACATTCCGAACAGTCGCCTGACGGGCGCATGACCGTTTCAGAAATTATAACGCAGGCGAAACAGAAAGGCCTGCAGGGTGCAGCCATCTGCGATCACGACCGTTTTTTTGCCGGCCAGTCAGAAGGGGAGGATTTCCTGCTGATCGGCGGCGAGGAGTTTTCCACTCCGTACGGCCATCTGCTGGGTCTTTTCCTGACGGAACCCATCCATGAAAAAACCGTCCCGGACATCATCCGAGCCATACATGCGCAGGGCGGCCTGGCCGTGCTGGCGCATCCTTTTGAACACGCGAAAACGCCGGACCGCTTTGAAGAGATCGTGCCTCTTCTGGACGGCATGGAAATATGGAACGGGCGGGCCAACCGCAAGAACAGACAGGCTAACAGACAGGCTGCGGAATATGCCGCGGCGCATAATCTGCCCGGATTCGGCGGCAGTGACGCCCATCTGAAACAGGAGATCGGTAACGGATACGTGGTTGTGGAAGTAGAATCATTAACTATTGATAATGTCAAGGCCGCGCTGCTGTGCAAGGACAATCCTGTCCGGGGCAGGAACGGGAAATCCCGTTATGTGGCAGCCAGCCAGTTTACCAGACGAAGAAAAACCCGCGCGAAACCGCGCTCATATATAAAATGGGGCGCCTTTGCAGCCAAATGCTGCATCGAGGATCTGCTCCGGAAATAATCCCGGGAATACTATTCCAATCATGAAAGTGAGATGACTGTTATGTCCCTGATCGTAAAAATCGGAAAAAAGGGAAAATCGATTGTAAAAAAAGTGATCACGCCAGTGGAAACGCACCATCTGAGCTATACCCGCCGGATTGAACAGATCCGGACGGACCGGCGGATCTGCGCCATGACCTTTGACGACGGTCCCATGGATCTGCCGGCTGCACCGGACCGCTTCGACGGCCGCGCACTGACCGATGTGCTGCTGGATATTCTGGCCGAATACGACGCGAAAGGTACCTTTGATGTAGTGGGGGATACCGGTGCCAATTATCCAGATAAAGCAGGAAAGAAAGGCAGCGCTGCCTGGGGCGGTGTGAAATACGACCATTATCCGGATTTCGGCAAAGATGAGAAAGGCGGCGCGGCACACAATGACCGGCTGATACGCCGGATCCTGGAGGAAAGCCACCAGATCACCAATCACGGCTACCGCCATATCATTTTCGGCAAAAAACCTTTTGTATACGGCGCCCGGGAGTATCTGGGCAGCTTTGACCTGGCGGTGGAAGACCTGACCCGGCTGCATACTCTGCTGAAGGAAAAGTACGATTATGATATTATAATGAGCCGGCCGCCGCATTATGTAGATAAAATGGACCGCGGCTTTACCAGCTATGATGTTTACGATAAGATGAATTACCAGTATATGGCCGCTTCCTACGACGGAGCCGGCTGGCTGCCGTCCACGGCTTCGGATCCGGAAGAAGCCCTGCAGGCAGAAATCCGCGCCATGGTAGAGCCGGTGCGGGAAGCACTGGAAAAAGACCCGGATTTCTTTTGCGGGCAGATTATTTTCCAGAAGGACGGATACAATATGTCCAGAAGAACACCGGTAGCCTTCGGTCTTTCCGGACAGCTGGCACTTCTGAAGGAATACGGGTACCGGGTGGTGACGGTGCAGGAGCTGATGGAAGAAAGTCCGTTTGCCGATCTTGGCAGGGAGGACCCGCTGTTCAAAAAATTGAACCGGCTGCAGAAAACCAGCGCGGTTGTTTTTTCCGATAACAAGCTCCGTCTTGACCAGCCGATGACCGAGGGGGAACTCGCCATGCTTCTGACTCCGAAGAGGGAAGCCCTGTCCCGCCGCTGGAAAATTCAGCGTAAAACCCTAAAAAAAGTCCACGCCTATGCCGGCGCCATGGAGTATTGCATGGAAAAGGGTTTGCTGGCAGCGGATGCCAGGCCGGATGCACCTCTGAAAACCCTGCCTTCTGAGCTTTTCCGGGAAACCACGGATTATTCCAGAAGAGGTGTTTACGAAGCATATATGAGCTAAGAATTAACGACATTCAAAAACCGCGGAAACGGAGCTGCCGAACGCTCTGTTTTCGCGGTTTTCTGTTTTCGTAATTACCTTCGAATCATTCATCATTCAGTCCGTGCAGGTCCCGGCACATTTCCTCGAAGACATCAAAGGCATCGTCCTCCGCTGTTTTTGCGGCCACAGTTAAAACCGGAGCGGCTGAGCCTCTTTTCTCCAGATCCAGCAGCGCCTGTTTGCGTTCCAGACCGCCGGCGTAACCGGTCAGACTTCCGCCGGCTCCGACGACCCGGTGGCAGGGAACGATCAGAGACACCGGATTGTGCCCGACCGCGCCGCCCACGGCCTGTGCGGACATACCGGACAGACCCTTCCTGGCTGCAATCTGCGATGCGATTTCACCGTACGTCTTCGTTTCTCCGTACGGAATCATTAATAGAATATCCCAAACTTCTTTTCTGAAAGGCGTTGCATCCAGTGATAACGGCGGTGTAAATCCCGGATCCCGTCCACTGAAATACAGATCCAGCCAGCGGCGCACCTCCCGGAATACCGGTACATCCTGTTCCGTGCAGTCCGGTGCAAGCCCTTCCGCATAATATTTCTGTCCTTCGAACCAGAGCCCCGTGACGGCAGTTCCATCCGATGCTATCAGAATTCTGCCGAGAGGGGAGTCATAATACTGAATACTATTCATTGTTTCGATCTCCATGAAAGCTGTTCTTTACCTGCTCCAGAAACCTTTCCGCAATCGGGGTAAAGGTCTGAAACCGGTTCCAGATTAAATATAGCTTCGTTTCCAGCTTCGGGGACAACGGACGGAAGGCCAGCCCGCTGTCCGGCGACACGTCGACCAGATTCCGGAAGCTCAGCATATAGCCCAGGCCTTCCCGCACGAACATGGAGGCATTGTAAGCCAACCGGAAGGAGCCCTCCAGATGGAGCTCTCCAAATCGCGCTCCGGCCCATTCTCTGATATCGCCTTCCCAGCCCTGTGACGAGGTAAACAGCGGCAAACCAGCCAGATCTTCAACCCGAATACAATCTTTTTCCGCCAGAGGCGCATGCACCGGAAGAATCAATCCCCAGATATCTCCCTCCGGGAATGTTAAATAGTCATACTTTTTTACATTGGGGGCGTCGCAGACCACGGCAAAATCCAGCAGTCCGCGGTCCAGTTTCTCCGTAACCTGTTCCGTATCTCCGCTGGTAATATGGTAGTGCAGGCCGGGGTACTGCTCTTTCAGCTCCCGCAGCTCCCGGGCCAGATAGCGGATCTGGAATGACTCGGCCAGGCCGAAATACAGTTCTCCGCCGGTAATATCGTCCAGTGACCGGAATTCTTTTTCGATTTTGTCCGCCATCGAGATCAGGTCTTCTGCCCGGTCGCGCAAAAGTACTCCTTCCTCTGTCAGCGCAATACTGAAGCTGTGGCGGGTGAAGAGCTTTTTGCCCAGCTCCTCTTCCAGCGCTTTCATTGTTTTCGAAAGCGTCGGCTGTGTGACATGCAGCTTTTCGGCGGCTCTGGTCATATTCTCTTCCCGCGCAACAGCCAGAAAATAGCGCAGGGTCCGTATTTCCACAGGCATTCATCCTCCTTTTTTAATGACATTCTTATCAGGAATATCACGATATTCATTATAACCATTAGCCGCAGAATTCTCAAGAGGGTATAGTAATATCGCAAGATAATATGAATGAAAGGATGGCAGAAAATATGATCAAAATGGAAGAACTGAACCTGACGCAGGAATGGGACAAGACATTCCCGAAAAGCGATAAAGTAGATCACTCCAAGGTGACTTTTATAAACCGTTACGGCATCACACTGGCAGCAGATATGTACGTGCCGAAAAACGCGGAGGGCAAACTCCCTGCCATCGCCGTTTCCGGTCCGTTCGGAGCCGTGAAGGAGCAGTGCTCGGGGCTGTATGCGCAGACGATGGCGGAGCGCGGCTTTCTGACCATTGCCTTTGATCCGTCTTTTACGGGCGAGAGCGGCGGCAATGTACGCTATATGGCCTCTCCGGATATCAACACGGAGGACTTTATGGCGGCAGTGGATTTCCTGTCCCTGTGTGACAAGGCGGATCCGGATCGAATTGGTATCATCGGCATCTGCGGCTGGGGCGGCATGGCGATCAACACTGCGGCGCTGGACACACGTATCAAGGCGACTGTGGCATCCACCATGTATGACATGACCCGCGTAAATGCAAATGGATACTTCGATTCCGAAGACAGTGAAGAGGAACGTTATCAGAAGCGTGCTGCCATGTGCGCACAGCGCCTGGAGGATCTGAAAGCCGGAGAATATACACTCGGAGGCGGTGTGGTAGATCCTCTGCCGGAGGATGCCCCTTACTTTGTGAAGGACTATCATGCCTATTACAAGACAGACCGCGGGTATCATGCCCGTTCCCTGAATTCCAACGGAGGCTGGAATATCATCGGATGCGAAAGCTTTATGAACCAGCCGATTCTGCAGTATTCTAATGAGATCCGCAGCGCGGTACTGATTATTCACGGGGAAGAGGCGCATTCCTGTTATTTCGGCAAAGATGCCTATGCAAACATGGTTAAGGACAGCAAATACACGGATAATAAAGAGCTGTTCATCATTCCGGGCGCTTCTCATACCGATCTTTATGACGGCGGGGACAGCAATGCAATCCCGTTTGACAAGCTGGCTGATTTCTTTACAGAATATCTGAAATAATAAGAATGAAAAAGAAGATCAATTTCGCTCTGCTGGCGGTCTGCATCGTTCTGCTGACTATCGGTTTTGCCATGCTGCTGAGCGCATGCGGATCAAAATCCGTGCAGGAAAGCGTGCTCCAGAACATTCCTTCGGCGGAAGCGGAAGTAAACCTCCCGCTGCAAATGCTGATCGGAGACACTGCGGTTGCCGTGGACTGGGAGGAAAACGAGTCTGTCGAAGCACTTAAAAAATTGTGCCTGCAGCAGTCATTAACCATTTCCATGTCCATGTACGGCGGATTCGAGCAGGTCGGTCCGATCGGGACGGAGCTGCCCCGGAATGATGTGCAGACGACCACCGAACCGGGGGATATTGTCCTGTATTCCGGAAATCAGGTTGTAGTATACTATGGCTCCAACTCCTGGGCATATACCCGTCTGGGCCATATCTCCGATCAAAGTGAAGAAGAGATGGCCGCACTCCTTGGAAACGGCGACGTGACCATCACGTTCCGGGCAGGGGAGAACAGACCCCGATGGAACGATGTGAATCCCGGAGAATACTACTTCGATGCTGTAACCTGGGCAGTAAACCATGATCCGCAGATCACGAACGGCACTTCACCGGTGACATTCAGCCCGGCGGCAGAATGTACCCGCGGCCAGGCGGCTGCCTTCCTCTGGAGAGCACATGGAAGTGAGCCGGTAACCGGCGAAAAGAATCCATTTACGGATGTTTCGGCTTCTGATTATTATTATGATGCCGTTTTGTGGGCATATAAGAATGGTATAACTGAGGGAACGACAGAAACGACCTTCAGCCCGGATGCAAAGTGTACACGCGGACAGATCGTGACATTCCTCTGGCGGTCGGAAGGCAAGCCTGAGGCTAATGCACCTGCTTCCTTTACGGATGTGGGGAGCAGTGCATATTATTATGAACCGGTTCAGTGGGCTGTAGAAAACAAAGTGACGAATGGAACTTCTGCGTCAACCTTCAGCCCGGACGCAAAGTGTACGCGCGGGCAGATCGTTACTTTCCTGTACCGGGCACTGGGGGAGAAGTAGGATTTACTTGCAGACCTGCAGGATTAGTGGCGGACCAGTAGCATTGAGCAATTCCATATTATTAAGTTAAAGAGCGCTCCTCTCGGGCGCTCTTTTCTGTTCATTTCGGATTCCGGATGGATGAATATTTGCAGGGCAGCCGGGCGGAGCAAGGAGAGATTTGAATAAATAGCTGTCCGCAGAAGATCCTTTCGGGTGGCAGATCGGTAGATCGGGCCCACAGAGAGCATTCGTTACCGACGAAGTCGGTAGAAAACCTCCACCGTGGGCTATCTTTACCGACTGAGTCATGAAATGGCTGCCTGCAAGTCGGTTTTCATACTCGAAAATCTGGTGAAATGCTTAGTCGGAAGCTGGCAGATCGGTAGATCCGGCCCGCAGAGAACATTCGTTACCGACGAAGTCGGTAGAAAACCTCCTGCCCGGGCGGAAGTTACCGACACCAGATTTCGAAACACTTCTAGAATCCATGATGAACTCTTTTTTCGCTCAGTGATCGAAGTCAACTGGCTCATATGCTATAATGTTATTAGTATACAAAGCAACCGGATTGCAATCATTGCCTTCCGTGAATTATTAATTTGCAAGGAAACTCAAGGGAATACCAGGTCATTTACGATCCAGGGGAGGAGTTATTATGTTAAAGAGGTGTCTGAGTATTTTAGTGGTAATATGCATGGTTTTATGCATGGTTTTATGCATGTTTTCATTTGGGGTAATGGCCAGGACAGAACCATCTGCTTCACTGCAGGAAGAGCAGGTGAATTATGACGCTTCCACAGAATGCACGAGAGCTTTAACTATGTATATCCTTTGGGATGCCCTTGGCAAACCGGATCCGGTGAGCACTGAGAACCCGTTCCAGGATGTTTCCGCAGATTCTCCATATTTTAAAGCTATATTATGGGCTTTCGAAAACAAAATCACCAGTGGTGTATCGGATTCAGAGTTTGGTCCTGACCAACACTGTAACAAAGCCCAGGTTGCTACTTGGATTTGGCGGGCGGCTAATGAGCCGGCTATCGGAAACTATACGCTTACATATAATGATGTGGAGAGTTCTTCTTATTACTTTATTTCTGTAAAATTTGTGGATATGACTGGCCTGATGAATCCGGTATCGGAATCTGTCTTTGGTGTTTATGATGTATGTAAGGTTGGCGATCTTAATATCGACAAAATTAATGATGTTTTTAACACAAAATACAGTGGAACCTGCGGCGAGAATCTCCAATGGTCTTTTAATGAAGAAAACGGAAGTCTGACAATCACCGGAACCGGGGACATGGACGACTTTATCATAGAGAGTGTGATTCCATGGAGAAAATTCAGAGACCAGATTATCTCAGTTACTTTGGACGAAGGCATCACTTCCATTGGAAAGAATGCATTTAGTGAAACGAAGCTACAAGGTGACTTCATTTTACCATCCTCTGTGAAAAGAATCGGAGAGAGTGCTTTCTTTCACACTCAAATCTCATCCATCAATTTCCCGGCCTCGTTAGAAATCATAGAAAAGTATGCTTTCAGAGAGTGCCATAATCTCAGTTCGATCGATCTCGATCCGGATAATCCTTATTTTTCATATGATGGCGGCCTGTACCAGGGGAAGACACTCATACTGTTTGTAAGCCCATCGGATGACCTTCATTATTCGATCAGAGAAGGCACGGAAAAAATAGATGAGTATGCATTTTCCAATAGACATAATTATCGCAGCGTCACTATCCCTGACAGCGTAACCGAGATCGGAGTCGGCGCCTTTTCCAGGTCGAGTCTGCGTTCAGTTGAAATTCCTTCTTCCGTCCGCATTCTCGGAGAAAGAGCTTTTGCGTACACCGGTCTTACTTCCGTTTCTCTTCCTGAAAACCTGGAATCGCTGCCGGACGGTCTTTTTGAAGGCTGTTATTTTGAAGAGTTTACGATTCCTGATACAGTAAAAAATATGGGAAGTAATATGTTTTACGGATGTAATCAGCTGAAAAAAATCACTCTTCCTACAAATTTAAAGAGTATAGGTCGATCAGCATTCTTGTACTGCACAGCTCTTACATCTATTACTCTTCCGGATTCTTTGAATACCATTCCGGAAAATATGTTCTATAATTGCACTTCTCTTGAAGAAATAATCATGCCGGCTTCCCTGGAGAGTATTGGAAACAACGCGTTCTACAAGTGTTCAGCATTAAAGGAAATCGATCTTCCGAATAGTTTAAGTACCATAGGCTCATCAGCTTTTGAAGAATGTTCAAAGCTGTCTTCTATTAAACTGCCGGATACACTTGATAGTATTGGTTCGAGAGCTTTTTCCAATTGCACGGCTCTTACTTCTTTTTCAATTCCGGAGGGTGTGAAATTCATTGATAGAATTACTTTTGCCAATTGCGAAAACCTGAAAAGCATCGATATTCCAAAAAGCGTTACCGTTATTTCCTATGCTGCTTTCTATGAATGTAAATCATTGTCGAAAATCGACATTCCGGATTCCGTTACAGGGATTGGCGAGTCTGCTTTTTCCGGATGTGAATCATTGGAATCTGTCTTTTTACCTTCAAAGATTTCCGAGATCTACCGTTCAGTCTTTGAAAACTGTACTAACCTTAAGGTTATGAGTGTTCCTGAAAGCGTGAAGATTATTGAACAGCGTGCTACCAACGGCTGCAATAAACTGACAACTGTATTGTATGAAGGCTCCAAGTCGGAT
>JAFWDF010000119.1 GCA_017534025.1 Bacillota bacterium | reverse complement strand
CCAGAACGCCCAGCCGAAACCGGTGGATACCGTAGGCCCAAGGAATTCATTGGTGTACGCAATGAACGATCCAGAACGCGGCAGGTTGACCAGCAATTCTGCGTAAGAGATCATCAGACCAAATACGATGACACCTACGAGCAGGAATGCCCAGAATACACCAGGACCCATAACTTCGATGTCCCGGCCAACGCCCAGGAAGTAGCAGGATCCGATAACGCCGCCCAGGCCGATAAACGCCACTTGCCATTCGGCGATGCCACGCTTCAGATCTTGATCCTGTGAAGCATGTTGATTCCTTTCCATTAGTTCACCTCCATAAAATAGAATAAAAATGCAATAATAATACAGTGTTAATAATATTTCCAAATCATTAACTGTTTCTTAATGCGTTTATTAAGAAAGATTAAAACGAGTGAACTGTTTGTGAACAAAACAAAAGAGGCCCTAAGCCTCTTTCTGAAAATACTGCTTCTAATACTGCTTCTGCATGGATCTTCCGTCATTCTGTCGGCAGTATCAGCCGGATCAGGAAATGGTTTTCACTCTGCTCGATCTCAACGGAGCCGCCCTGCTTTTGCATCAGCTCCCGCACGTTCTGCAGCCCGATGCCGCTGCCGCCGGCGCCGCTTTCTTCTGATGCACCCACAGCGTTTTCGAATTCCATAACGATCAAGCCGCTGCGCTCTTCGCAGGCGAACCGGACCGCCTCGCCGGAATCTGCGTACCGCGTGATGTTGGATGAAATGTTGTCCAGTACGCGGGTGAAAGCGTGTTTTTCTACAGACGCGGTCGAGTCAGCAGCCGTATAATATTCCTGCACGGTAAACCCCGCCAGCCGCAGCGCCTCCGCCGCATCGGCCAGGAGGGAAACCACATCGATTCCCGATGGTGTTTCACTGGCTGCAGCTGTCTGTCCCGTGTCCTTCGCCGCCTGGAACAGTTCCTCCGCCAGATTCGTCAGATTCGCAGCGTTTTCCTGGATCCGGTCGATGTAATGATCCCGCTGCTCTTCCGTCTCATAGTCTCCCCGCTTCAGCAAGTCGGCGAACAGATTCATGGACGTCAGCGGCGTACGGATATCGTGGGACAGTTTCGTTACGATCGTCTGCCGCTCTTCCGTCAGCCGGCTTTCCTCCTCCATGTGATGCCGGAGGGCCTGCCGCATCTGATCCAGATTTTCCGCCAGATCCGTCAGTTCATCATTCCCCCTGACGGTCACCTCATAGTCCAGATCGCCGCTGTCCAGAATCTCGATCTCATCACGGAGCTTCGTGATATAACTTGTACGCCTGCGTATGGCCGGAAGAAAGACCGCCAGGAATACTGCAAAAGCACCCAGGACGCTGATGGCCATCATGTATTTGAAGGTTTTGTAATAGTAGCCCCCGAAGACGACCACCTGATAGGTGCCGTCGGTGAAACGCACATCGTACGGGCTGACCCACTCCAGAAAATCCAGATTGGCAGCCTGCTGAAAGCTTTTGGATCCGCGGCTGTAGTACTGAAACAGCAGCTTGTCGTCACTATATATCTGATAAAAAAAATCGCCCTGCCGTTTCCCCCACTCAGTCAGCGCATCGTCATCCGTGCTCGCGATCTGGTTTTCGTTCACATAATCCTGCAGGGAGCTCACATATTGCCGGTCGTGAGAAGCGTAGTACCCGGAACGATCAAGATACCGGTCTATGAAATAACCGCTTCCCTGATACAAAAGCAGGAACGCCAGCAGACCGACCGCTATGGCGACGAGAAGGCGTTTCATGTGCTGGCGCAATATTGTTGTGCGTTTCATGTTACTCTGCGCCAAAGCGGTAACCCTTTCCCCATACGGTCCTGATATAATGCGGATTGCCCGGGTCATTCTCCAGCTTGACCCGCAGCTTGCGGATGTGCACGACAACGGTGCCGTTGCAATTATAGAAATACGGCTCGTTCCAGATACTCTCGTACAGATTCTGCGCGGAGAAGATTTTCTTCGGATGCTTCATCAGAAGGCGCAGGATCTGGTATTCAAGCTCCGTCAGCGATACTTCCTTTCCGTTGACATAGACTTCGTTCATCGACAGATGGAGGCGGATGCCCGCCATCTCCAGGTACTGCCCGGCCTCTTCGTCCGTGCTGTCCTTCGCTGCACTGTAGACCTGGTAGCGGCGCAGCAGCGCCTTGACGCGGCCCAGTAGTTCCGAATAAGAGAAAGGCTTGGTCAGATAATCATCCCCGCCTGCCATGAGCCCGATCAGTTTATCGGATTCCTGCACCTTCGCGGTCAGAAACAGGATCGGCACAAAGGACTTCTTGCGGATCTCCTCGCAGACCTTCAGGCCGGAGATGTCCGGCAGCATGACATCGAGCAATACGAGGGACACGTGATCGTTCAGACCCTTCAATCCGTCTTTGCCTGTAGCTGCCTCCTGTACGGCGTAGCCCTCACTCTGCAGCAGGATCCTCACGCCTTCCCGGATGCTGTCGTCGTCTTCAATGATAAGAATGGTTGTCTTCGTTTCCATGTCGGTCTCCTGATATGTTCATTATACTTTTCTTTTTACTATATTACTATACCCGCGCTTTGCTGAAATAACGAAATTATTAAGAATTATTAACGGCGGGCTCATCCGCATCCAAAAAACACAAAAACCCGTGTGGTGTCCGGGTTTTTGTGCCTATTATCTGGTAAGAAGGTAATAAGCCTTCTATACTTAGATTGTCTGACTTGGATTGTCTGATTAAGCTTCTGCAGCTTCCAGAGCAGCCTTCTTCTCGGCTTCTCTCTCTTCCAGGAGCTTCTGGTATTCTTCCTCGGACATCTCTTCCATCGTGATTCCGGTCACGCCGTAGAACATGGATACCAGTGGGTTGACCCAGTTCAGAACCGCGAATGGAATGTATGCACTGTTGACCTGCAGGAAGGAACGCATTGTCGCACCGCAGGTGTTCCATGGGAAGAAGTTCGAGGTGATCGTTCCGGAGTCTTCCAGACATCTGGACAGGTTCTTCGGCTTGAGTCTTCTGTCTTCGAATGCTTCCTTGTACATTCTGCCCGGCAAGATGATGGACAGGTACTGGTCGCAGCAGATCGCGTTTACGAATACGCAGGTCAGCTCTGTTACGATGACCAGACCGCCTCTGGTTCCTCTTGCCAGCTTCAGGATCGAATCTGCCAGGTTGGCCATGATGCCGGTGGAGTCTACGATACCGCCGAAGCACATTGCCAGCATGATTAGGGAGATCGTCCACATCATGGACTGGAGACCGCCGCCTGT
>JAFWDF010000012.1 GCA_017534025.1 Bacillota bacterium | reverse complement strand
TCCGGCCGCCAGAAGAAGCGCCGCGATCCCCGCTTTTCTCTCATGAAGAAACAGAACCGTTGCTGCCGCGAATGAATGCATGGTGTGACCGGACGGAAAAGACCAGTCTGACGGTCTGTCCACCAACGGCTGCAGCATGGTATACACATCATACGGGCGAACCCTGCCGATCACATTCTTCACAATCAGATTTCCAATGATGAGCGCGACGATCATCGCCACGATCATATCTCTGCCGATCCGCCTGGTGCCCGCCATCAGAAACAGCACAACTGCCAGTATGATCCACAGCAGAGCGCCGTCCCCCAGATGAGACAGCATGACCATCGCTTTATCCAGCAGCGGCATTCGGAATTCCTGAAGTTTGGTTAAAAACTGATATTCCCAGAGCATGTCAATCCCGTCCTCCGATTAATATTGTTGCCGCATCCTTCCGCACTGTCAGGATCCGGCAGGCCGGTCCCGGAAAACATACGGCTGATACATGCCGAAGGTCAGTCTGCCCACCGCCTTCCGGTAATCCTGCACATCAAATGCTGATGAAGATAGGAACGGATGAGCCAGAATCTGGTAGGTGTCATTTTTGTCCCGTATCTTCCAGCCCGTATCTTCAAAACCGTTCCATCGATAGAATGCCAGCCGGTTTTTTCGTTCGACCGCGTCCGGAACGTCATCTGCCGCCGGCTCGATATTAAGAACAATACACTTTTTGCTTGCCCGCCGCTTCAGGTCATCCAGAATAGCGGAGCCATATCCCTTCCCCCGCATTTCCTCGCGGACGGCCAGAAACAGGAGAAACATCGTGCGCGCCGTCTCTTCCGTGTAGGTAAAACCGGCCAGCAGACCGTTTTCATAGTAAGCCCGGAAAGAAATCCCGTTTCGCAGAGCCATCAGCCGGAGCAAGAAGAAAGGCATCTGTTCGTGCTCCGGAAAGGCTCGTTCCATGAGCTGTTTCACATCCTCAAAGGATCCGCTCAAACCGCTTAATTCCCGTGTGCTGTTGATCATTGTCCCTCTCCGGTTCCCCTGCCTGCTTCCTGTCCGGCCGGCAGCATCGCCGCCCGAAAGGAAATCGTCCTTGCCGTTTTCCTGTTGTCAAACTGAACGGAATACGCACCGGCATCCGGATCCACGGACAGAACCGTACCCGGACCCATCACAGAATGAACCACCCGGTCCCCTTCCCGGAACAGCTTCTGCCGTGCGCCTCCGGCAAGCCGTTTTTCTTTCAGCCGTACGAAGAACTCGGTTTCCCGGATCAGGCCATCCCGCGGCGGCTCATCATAAGACAGAAGCGCCTGATCGATATCCAGCAGAAAACGGGACGGATACTTCGGCGCGCCGTCAAATCCGCGTCCGTCGGCCGCACTCAGAAACAGCTGCTTTTCCGCCCGGGTAAGCGCGACAAAAGCCAGCCTCCGCTCCTCTTCCATTTCATCAGCGGTACGGATCTTCCGGGACGGAAATACCCCTTCGTTCATGCCGCAGAGGAATACGTAAGGAAACTCCAGGCCCTTGGCCGCATGCACGGTCATCAGTTTCACCCTGTCGGAAGTATCGCCTGCATCCATATTGGTAAACAGAGCAGCATGCTTCATGTAACTTTCGAGATTGGTTTCCTCCCCGCAGGATATCTCATAATCAAAGACGGACTGCTTCAGTTCCGCCAGATTGTCCAGCCGTTCCTGACTGCCTTCCGTCCGCAGCATATCCTCATAGCCGCTGCGGTCCAGCACATCCGACAGCAGATCCGTGATCGTGCGGTTCTCATATCCCTCCGACAATTCCTCAATCAGACGGACAAAACCCGCTGCGCTTGTACCCTTCAGAATATCCCGGTCCAGATTCCGCTGCAGCGCCTCATAAAGGGAGGTCCCGTTCTGCGCCGCATATTCCTCCAGGAACTGCATACGCCGCTGCCCGATATTCCGCTTCGGAACATTGACAATTCTCCGGAAAGACAGATCATCCCGGAACGCGATCATCCTCAGATAGCAAAGCGCGTCTTTAATTTCCCTGCGGCCGAAAAACTGGACGCCGCTGTAAATCGTATAGGGAATCTTATTCTTAATAAAAACCTCTTCCACCGCGCGGGTCAGATAATGCGCACGGTACAGTACGGTAATATCCCGGAGAGACACCCCTTTTTCCTGCAGGGATTCAATCTGCCCGCAGATCCACTGCGCTTCCTTCTCCGAGTTCGCCGCAAAATGGCACACCACAGGATCCTCACCGCCACACATGGCTTCCAGATCCTTCGGAATACGGTACTCATTTTTTCCGATCAGCGAATTGGCTGCCGCCACGATCGGCGGTGCCGACCGGTAATTCTTATTCATCAGAATCGTCTGCGTGTCCGGAAACTCGCGGTCAAATTCCTTCAAATATTTTATGTCGGCGCCGCGCCAGCTGTATATGGTCTGGTCCGGATCCCCCACCACAAATAGATTTTCATGGTAAGCGCACAGCACCCGCATCAGCTGATACTGAAGCAGATCGATATCCTGAAATTCATCGATCATGATATACTCCAGCCTCTGCTGCCATTTTTTGCGGATCTCTTCATTAATATCAAAAATATGCAGTGAAAACTTGATCAGATCATTGTAATCCAGCGCGAAGCACTTCTTTTCCTGGTACAGATAGCCGTAAAAAATAATATCCCGCGGCCGGACAGCCTCCCGGTACCTCGCATACAGCCGATCCGCCGGCCAGTTGATGAGATCTTCATAATACTCCGGATCCTCGAAGAGTTTACGGATCTCGATCATATCCCGCGCACTGCTGAACGTCATGTCCCGCAGCGTCAGCCCCCGCTCCTCGTAGATGATCTTCAGCATCTCGTCAATGTCGGTGTTGTCGATCACCAGAAAGCTTTTCGGATACCCGGCCGCGTAGCTGTCTTCCTGCAGAATGCTCACGCAGAAGCCGTGGAATGTATTGACATAACCGGTGTCGTTGTCTCCTGTCAGATCGTGGATCCGCTGCCGCATCTCATTGGCGGACTTATTGGTGAACGTCACACACAGAATGTTTTTCGGAAGAATGCCGACTTCATTCACCAGAAATGCAAAGCGTCTGGAGAGCGCCCGAGTCTTGCCGGATCCCGCGCCCGCGATCACACGAATATACCCTTCCGTGGACGTCACCGCCAGTCTCTGTTCTTCATTCAGATCTTCCAATAATACCGACAAGCCTTCCACCTCCTCTTTAAGACGAACTTGTGTTCTCATTTTATAACTAAACAGCCGGTCCGTCAAGTGCGCGAAAAGTACTGCCCGGTCAGCGGTTATGCCTTGTCAGCCCTATCTTCCGAAGCCACCCGCAACGTTCCTTTTTGAATATGTTTTTTCAGAATCTCGTCCGTCACCGCAAACAATGTTGCGGAACCGGCTGCCGTTGTCCCCTGCCTCTCATATACCTGCCTGGCGCTGACACCGTGTTCCTTCCAGTCGCCTCCGTCGTTGCTGTTGTTCAGGATCAGCGGCTGCAGATTGTCCATGGCATGCGCAAAGCGTGCTTCCGGAGTCAGGCAGTCCTCAAACTCGTCAAACAGGGCGGTCAGTTCTTTCTTCTGATCTTCCGGCAGTATGGAGAAAATGCGCTCCTTTGCCGCGTCCTCCCGGTCTTTTTTCGTCGCTTTGGCCAGCTCATCGTAAGCATAGGTATCCCCTGCGTCGATTTCCACAATATCGTGGATCAGACACATTATCATAACCTTTGCGATGTCCACGGGTTCATTGGCGTATTCCTTCAGCAGCCAGGCCATAATGCCCATGTGCCAGGCGTGCTCGGCGTCATTTTCCCGCCGTCCGTGACCCGACAGATGTGTCTGCCGGAATATATTCTTTTCTTTGTCGATCTCCAGTATAAAATCCAGCTGCTTCTGCAGTCTTTCGTCCAATGGAGCACCTCCATTCTTCAATGATAATAATGTTCTCCCGTTCAGTTTAGCATATCATTTTCCTGAAATCCATTCACGGAGAATACTTGTTGAAGAGCACAAAAATTCGTTCCGATTTTTGGAAGTATAACTATTATTCGTATAACAATTATCTGTTAGACTGTAATCGACAAGAGCATGTTAATGATTCGGCGGTCCCGCCGGGCAGCTGAAAAGCATTAACATGCAGGAACAGATTTTGGATTTGGCAAAAGTAATGTGTTTCAGTGAACTGAGGAACGAAGGGAGTTTACAATGGCTAAAATCATTACAAAAGAACAGGCCGCGGAATTATTCTTTGACGGGGCGGTTGTATGCGGCGTGGCAGCCGGTGCGGAAGGCTGGCCGGAAGAGATCGGCCTGGCAGTTGAAAAAAGATTTCTGGATACCGGGCATCCTGCCGGGATGACCAACATCCATGCAGCCGGTTTCATGGCAGGCAATTGCTGGGCTCATGAAGGCCTGCTGTCTCTGGATATCTCCTCCCATGAATCCACCACGCCGGGCATTGCGAAAATGATTGAAGCGAATGTCCTCCCGGCCTGGTACATGCCGCTGGGCACCATGCTGCAGATGTACACGGAAATCGGCAGAGGCATGCCGGGTGTGCTCTCCAAATGCGGGCTGGGCACATTTATGGACGCCCGGGTTGACGGCGGGGCGCTGAATGATTCCGCTGCCGCGATCGACCGGGAAAAACAAGAAAAGGGAGAACGCCGCTTTATCGAATATGTCCCGGATTTCATGGGAGAAGATTATCTTTTCTACAGCATTCCGAAGATTGATATCGGCATCATGCGGGCTACTACGGCTGACGAACACGGCAATATTACCGCCGAATATGAATGCATGAATCTGGAGCTGGGGGCCATAGCCCGGGCTACCAAAGCCTGCGGCGGCATCGTCATCGTTGAGGTGGAACGCATCGCCAAAGCCGGTTCCCTGAATCCGAAGCTGGTCAAGATCGGCCAGAATCTCGTGGACTATGTAGTTGTGCACGAACATCCGGAACTGATTACGCACGGCCTGAATTACAAGAATTACAAAGGCATCCGTTACTGGGACGGCCAGAACGGCCAGCTGAAGGTTCCGACCGACGCGATCCCAGTTATGCCGTTTGACGTCAAGAAGGTAATGATCCGCCGGACACTGATGGAAATCCCGGCCCGCGGATCCACCTGCAACTTCGGTATCGGCCTGCCGGCATTCTGCGGCGGAGTCATTGCGGAGCAGGGAGAATCAGAGAACTACATCATGATTTCCGAAGTCGGATCCGTAGGCGGCGTACCGGGCGCCGGCGGCGATTTCGGTTCGCACTGGAATAATGAATGGTCCTGCGACCACAAGGATCATTTTGACTGGATCGACGGAACCGGCCTGGACTTCGGCGTATTCGGCCTGTCGGAAGCGCAGGAGGACGGTTCGATAAATGTTTCGAAGCTGAACGGCGTCACTCTGGGTGTCGGCGGATTCTCTAACATCACCTCAGCCGCCAAGAAAGCCGTATTTGTCGGCACATTCACGGCCAAGGGGCTGAAGGAACATATTGAAAACGGAAAACTGGTGATCGACCAGGAAGGAAAGCTGACGAAATTTGTAAAGAAATCCGAACAGATTGCCTTCGATGCGCCGCTGGCGGCAAAGAATGGAAAGCCGGCTCTGTTCGTCACCGAACGGGCGGTTCTGGAAGCCAGGGAAGACGGCGTCTATCTGCTGGAAGTAGCTCCTGGCATCGACATACAGAAGGATGTCATCGACCAGATGGCCTTCGAACCGAAGATTCCGGAAGGCGGCGTGAAGACCATGCCACCGGAAATCTTTGAGGAAGACTGGTTCGGCCTTTCCGCCATTCTTGACGCGATAGAATGAGGAAACAACTGGCCGGTATCCGGGCATTCCCGAACGGATAACCGGAACGAAAACAAAAAACAGTTCGAGCCGGGTGCCCCGGAACCCCGCAGAGATGGGATGATCCCGCAGGGCCGGAGGCATCCGGCTCTTTTTATGCACGGTACAGCGATCATTCCCGTCCGGTCCCACCGCGGGCAATATCCGCTTTCAGAAACGAGCTTAACAGCAGTGCAAGCTGCAGCGTCTGCTGCACCCGGGTATCCTTGAGATCGCAATGGTAAACTTTTTCAATATATTGAATTCTGTACTGCACGGTATTCGGATGTGTGTTCGTATATGCAGCAATGTCCTTTACTTTGCCGTCCAGCCGGAAATAGGTCCGCAGAAACTGCCGGATCTCTTTCTGCCGCTGCATCGTTTCGTCCCGGATCGGCGCCATCAGAATGACATTCACATACTCTTTACAGAGGGAACGGTTCATCAGCACCTGATTTAGCATGCGCAAAAACATTCTTTTTTCATAAGTAACCGGACTCTTCGGGGAATAAAAACGCAGGGCCCGGTCTACCCGCAAGCAGGATTTAATAATGTGAAATGACGGCTCGATTTCCCCTGCCCCGCGCAGTTTTCTGCTGGTGTACAGCTTCAGGCCCTCCTGCTTCAGCAGCGCGTTGCACTGCCGGATCACCGGAAGCGCGGATACTTCCGCGGAAGTCCCCTCATACCCGTCCGGCGCGATGTGGAAGAACAGGATGGTCTGTTCGTCAGACTGTGCGCCAAACGCCTGGGGATCATAATCCCGCAGCATCAGAAGCATCTTGAAAAACAGCTGCTCCCGGGCGCTTTCCGTTTTTTCCCCATCCGGATAAATCAGGAGATGGTACGGTTTACTGAGAATATAGCCGTTGATTTCCGCGCCCATCTCAAAAGCAGCCTGTTCTCCCGGAGACATGAGTGAATAATTCAGGCAGCGCCGGAAAAAATCCAGACAATTGCCGACATGCACCGGCTCCAGCGATTCGGTCTGAAACAGGAAGCGGGTAAAGGTGTTCACGAAATCCACGATCCGCGCCTCATCCGGCGCCTGAATCAGAGGTATCTGCAGACGTTCCGCCTGTTCGCGGATGCTGTCCGGCACATGTTCCACATACCGCCCGGTTTTCACGATCACGGCGGACACGCCGGCTTCGTTCAATTCCTGAATCCACTGTTTCAGTGCCGCCTCTCCCTCGCTGCCGTCCCCGCAGTCACGGAAATGGCTGAGTTTTGTAACGACCAGGGTGTTCCCGGGCAGTTCCTCTGCAATATCCGGAGTTTCCGCAATCATAATGGCTTCGACCCCGCGGTCCAGTGCCTGCTCTCCGGCCAGGACCGTACAGTCCCGGAATTCATGCAGGTTCAGAATATGTCTGACTGTGACAGAAGGTTTCATGGCAGAACTCCTGTAATGCTACTAGCTGAAAATGACTTATGTAAAGGATGCCGGCCCTTTTCCGGAATATATCCGTGCAGCCTCTCACTCAATGCCGGAACCCGCCGCATGCCCGGTGGACCAGGCAATCTGCAGGTTATATCCGCCCGTCAGGGCGTCCAGGTCCAGTACTTCGCCTGCAAAACGCAGACCTTTTACCAGAAGCGATTCCATCGTGACCGGATCCACTTCGTCCAGACTGACACCGCCCTGCGTTATCATCGCTTCTTTGAATCCCCGCAGACCGGATACCGTCAAAGACATGGATTTCAGGTCTCCCAGCAGCGCCTGTCTGGCACCGCGTGGCAATTCCCCGGCCCGGAGATCTTCCCGTATCCCGTTTTTCTTTAATAATACCGGCACCAGAGGCTTCGGCGCCAGCATGGCGAATACCGTAGCAATCTGCTTTTTCCCGTTCTCATTCAGCAGCTGCAGAAAATGCTTTTCCAGTTCCGCTGCCGGGGTGTCCGGGAAAAAATCCATCCGCGCAGACAGCTCTTTCAGTTTTTCTAATGCCTCTGCACAGTAACTGCCGGCCGCCAGAACCATGGGGCCGCTGATCCCGAAATGGGTGAACAGGACCTCTCCCCGGCCGTCATACAGCTTTCTTCTGCTGTCTCCTGCCACCGTCAGGCGGACATCGCCGAATACTCTTCCCTGCAGTTCGCGAATCCATCCTTCCCGAATGACAAAAGGCGCCAGCGCCGGCCGCAGCGGGCGAATCGTATGGCCCGCAGCCTCCGCCATCCGGTAACCGTCCCCCGTCGATCCGGTTCCGGGCACACTTTTACCGCCGGCTGCCAGAATCGTCACATCCGCTTCCAGCCGGTCTCCGTTCCCGAGAACCACCCCCCGGCAAACCCCGTCAATCTGCAGTTCCCGCACCGCCGTGCCGGTCCGCACCCGCACCCCGGCGCGCCGCATCCGTTCCTCCAGTACGCGGAGAACATCGGCCGCCCGGTCCGTCACCGGAAAGACACGCAGATGATCCTCCACCTTTGTTTCCAGACCGGATTCCGCCAGAAAACGGATCATATCTTGATTGGAAAAACTGTAAACCGCACTGTACAGGAAATTCCGGCCGGACACCACATGATCCAGCAAGGTTTCGATATCGCAGGCATTGGTTACATTGCAGCGGCCGTTTCCGGTCATCAGCAGCTTTTTTCCTGTTTTCCCGTTCTTTTCCAGTAATGTCACTGCATGGCCTGCCTCCGCTGCGGTCAGCGCGGCCATCATGCCGGCGGCACCGCCTCCGATCACCAGTACCTTTTTACCGCCCATAAATGTATGCCCTGCTTACTTCGCGATCGCCAGAGCCTGTTCCGCAAACCGCTTTCCGAACAGCTCGAACAGTTCCCGATACTCTTCCACATCCGTACTGAGCGCAGCCGGACCCACATGGATGACCGGCTTGCCATGCGCATTGCCGCCGGAATACACCATCATTCCCCGCACCAGCAGATGAATCAGGATCTGCATCGTGGCCAGGTTTTCTCCGCCGTGAATATAGGCGCCGGTAGCAAATGCGCCGCCCAGTTTTCCGCCCAGCTTCAGCTTTTTCGAATTCTTCTCCAGCCAGGTGTAGAACGCCGCGGTCGCGCCACCCATATAGGTCGGTGTTCCGAACACCAGCCCGTCGCTGGCGATGGCATAGTCCATGTCCACATCATTAATATGAAATGCTTTTGCCTCCACGCCTTCTACCTGCTGCATGCCATTCACAATATACTTCGCGCAGGCTTCGGTCGTGCCGCTTACAGAATCATAAATAACGGATAATTTCATAATCGTCTCCATTTCTACTCACAAACCTGAAAAATAAGCTTACTCTGAAAATCTATTTTACTATTGAACAGATTTTATCAAACAATTCCGGCGCATTCACCACGACCAGAGAGAGCTTCTCCCGGACCCTGGTTACGCCCTGATAAAACAGATTCGGGTACAGCAGATCCGGGTCCGGATGCGGCACCCCGCGCAGAATCCCTTCCTCATCAT